>JAQGJZ010000483.1 GCA_028290385.1 Enterovirga sp. | reverse complement strand
CGGCCCGTGCAGATGGAGTTCTGGATGGACAAGCCGTTCCGGCTTCACGACCGCTTGGTGTTCCGCCGCCCGCAGCCCGAGAGCGAATGGGCGGGCGAACGCCTGTATCCTTGATTGTGACTGCGTTGATATGACGATCTGACCTTGCAACGGCGCGGCCGCCGGCCGCCCGACCCCGAACAGGACGCCGAATGCCTAACTCCAACGCCAACGGCCAACGAAAGGCCATGCTGCTGACCGGCGCGAGCCGCGGCATCGGCCACGCGACCGTGAAGCGATTCCAGGCGGCGGGCTGGCGCGTGATCACCTGCTCGCGCCACCCGTTTCCCGAGAATTGCCCGTGGGAGATGGGGCCCGACGACCACATCCAGATCGACCTGTCGAGCCCGGACGACACGCGTCGGGCGCTGGCCGAGACAAAGCAGCGTCTCGAGATCGAGGGAGGGCAGTTGCACGCGCTCGTCAACAACGCCGGCATCTCGCCGAAAGGCGAGGGCGGTCGCCGGATCGGCGCGCTCGACACGACCTATGCGGATTGGCTGCACGTGTTCCAGGTCAATTTCTTCGGCCCGATCATGCTTGCGCGGGGGCTCTGCGAGGAACTCGCCCGCGCCCGGGGCTCCGTCGTGAACGTGACGTCGATCGCCGGGTCGCATGTGCACCCGTTCGCGGGCGCCGCCTACGCCACGTCGAAGGCGGCGCTGGCCTCGCTCACGCGCGAGATGGCGGCCGATTTCGGCCCGCTCGGGGTGCGCGTCAACGCGATCTCGCCGGGTGAGATCGATACCGCCATCCTGTCGCCCGGCACCGACAAGATCGTCGAGACGATCCCGCTGCGCCGCCTGGGCACCACCGACGAGGTCGCCAAGGCGATCTACTTCCTGTGCACCGACACCTCGTCCTACGTGAACGGGGCCGAGCTGCACATCAATGGCGGGCAGCACGTGTGAGCGGAGCCCGTGACCCGCTCTGCCCCGTTTCGGCCCGGATGTGCGGAACAAGCTTGAACCCCCGGGCGGACGCAGCACCCCGTGCCGCCGCCCGCAGGCTGGAGCATGGCCATTGAGACCTCTCCCCGCGCAATGGTCGCTCATCGCCTGTGCGGCGGCCCTCATGGTGGGCTCGCCGCAGGTCGCTTCCGCCGAGCCGTCGGTCGCGATCCTGCCGCTGTCCTTTTCGGTTCGTGAGTTCCGCGGGCCCACGACGCGGGTCGCCGCGGTGGCGCCCTCGCTGGCCGCGCTCCGTCCGGACGCGTCGCTGAAGGACCAGCCGCTCGTCATCGTCTGGGGGGAGGGCGGCGGCGCCGCCCTGACCCTGGCGGCGGGCGCCGTTCGGGTCGTCCAGCTCGGCCCGGGCGCGGCCGACCTCACCACGGCGGAGACGGGTCGCAACGCGATCCCGAGCTCGCGGGTCGAGGCGGCTGGGCCGATCACCGCGAGCCTCACGGAGCCGACCCGCGACTATCGGCACGAGGCGCTCGGCGCCTCCATCCACGCCAAAAGCATCTCGATCACCGAGAAGCGGCCGGTGCAGATGTCGTCCGGCCCGCAGCCCGTGCCGACCGAGGTGTCGCGGGTGGAGGCGGGCCCCGGCGCCGTGTTCGAGGACCGCGAGCCGCGTCTCGCCGAGCTCGGCCGCGAAGGCCCGCCCGAGATCGTGACGGTGAAATCCTATGCCGACCGGGGCTCGGCGCTGGCGGTGATCGGCCGCCGCGAAGGCACCTGGCGCGTTCTCGCCGAAACGCCGCCGCTTGGGCAGGCGCAAAGCTGGCTCAACCCGGCCGCGATCGCCGATTTTCTCGGCACCGGGCACCCGCAGATCGCCCTGATCCGGACGCCACATGCGGACGGCATGCTCCAGCTCTGGGCGTTCGATTCCGATGCGCTCACGCTGAAGGCCGAGAAGGCCGGATACGCGAACCATGCCTATGGGCACGCGGCCCAGGATCTGGCCGCAACGGCCGATATCGACGGCGACGGCAGGCCGGAGCTGCTGGTTCCGACCCTCGATCGGCGCAGCGTCGCGATCCTGGCCATGAAGGACGGCATCCGCGAGCTCGCCCGGATCGCGCTGCCGGCGCGGGCCGAAACCGGGCTCGCGGCGATCGGGCAGGGGGCTGCGCTTCACATCCTGGTCGGCCTCGAAGACGGGCGCGTCGCGGATATTCGGCCGTGACCGACGCCCGCATGTACCCGGAGCGGCCGTTCCTCGCCGCATCGGTCTGCGTCGTGAGAGGGGACAAGGTGTTGCTCGCGGCCCGCGCCCGGCCGCCGATGGAGGGCGTGTTCACGTTGCCCGGCGGCGTCGTCGAGCCTGGTGAGACGCTCGCCGAAGCCGCGATTCGCGAGTTGCACGAGGAGGTCGGCGTCGCGGCGGAGATCGTCGGCTTCGTCGGCCCGGTCGAAATCATCGACCGCGACGAGGCTGGCCGGACGCGGCGACACTTCGTCGTCTGCGCCCACGCGGCCCGCTGGATCTCGGGCGAGGGCACGGTCGGGGAGGAGGCCCTGGAGGTGCGCTGGCTTCGGCCGGACGAGATCGGCTCCGTCCGCACGACGGCGGGCCTGCCCGGGATCGTGGCGCAAGCCGTTGCCCTTGCGTCACAGCATCGAAGTTCCTGAGGAAACGGACTCGGGGCGTTAACCTCTTCGTAAGGGCGGGGCTGGCGGACCGCCGGCCGCCTGTTAGAACCGGACATACCAAGAGCCGGCGCCCCACAGATGATCGATACCGACATGTCCTCCCCCGACGAGGTGGGATTGGCAAAGCGCGCCGCGCTTGCCTACGTGGACGAGGCTTTTGCCGAAGCCGAGCTCGACGGCATCGACGGCGATTGCGTCGTCCAGGCGGCGCTCTTCGCCGCGTTCAAGCACCTCGTGGAGCTGTATGGCGAGGAGCAGACGGCGGCTTATGCCGAGGGCCTGCCGGCCCGCATCCGCGCGGGCGGCTTCTCGATCTGCCCGCGGCACTGACGCGCCGCCCTTGAGGGCGGGCCTCTCCGGTCGTACATCGCGGGCCCGACACTCCCTTCGGAGCTGGCCGTGCCGCTCGCCCACCTCGCCGACCGCGCCCTCCTCAAGGTTTCCGGCCCCGAGGCTCGCAGCTTCCTCGACCGCCTGGTCACCTGCGACCTCGACCGGCTTCCGCCCGCCGGCGCCCGCTATGGCGGGCTGCTGACGCCGCAGGGCAAGATCATCGCCGATTTCGTCCTGTTCGACGCCTCCGCGCTGGAGGATGGAGCGATTTTCGCTGATGTCCCAGCATCTTGCGCGCAGGACCTGGTGAAGCGCCTCACCCTGTACAAGCTGCGGGCGCAGGTTGCGGTGGCGGATGTGACCGCCTCGCACGCGGTGCTCGCCGGCTGGGGCGAGACCGCCGAACCCACCGGGGAACGGCACCTGGTCGCCCGCGATCCCCGGCTGGACGCGCTCGGCTGGCGAGCCGTCGTCGAGCGCGGCGGCCTCATGGATTCCGGCTCTCCGGCCGAGGACGAAGCGGCCTATCATGCGCAGCGGATCGCCTGCGGAGTCCCGGAAGGCGGACGCGATTTCCCTTTCAACGACGCCTTCCCGCACGAGGCGGATATGGACCAGCTCGGCGGCGTCGATTTCGACAAGGGCTGTTATGTCGGGCAGGAGGTCGTGTCCCGCATGCAGCATCGCGGCACGGCCCGCACCCGCGTCGTGCCGGTGGTGTTCGACGGTGAGCCGGCCTCGCCGCAGCAGGAGGTGACGGTCGGAGACCGGCCCGTGGGCCGCGTCGGGAGCGTCGCCGGAGGCCGCGGGCTCGCCATGCTGCGGCTGGACCGCGCCGCGGAGGCGTTCGCTGCCGGACAGCCCATCATGGCCGGGACGGTGCCGATCCGCCTGGAGAAGCCGGCCTGGGCGCGGTTCCCGTTTCCGGGTGAAGCCGGGTCCCCGAGCGCATGAGCGAGGGGCTGGTCCAGCATCCGGACGGCAAGGCGCGCTGCTGGTGGTGCGGCACCGATCCGCTTTATTGCGCTTATCACGACACGGAATGGGGCGTGCCCGAGCGGGACG
>JAQGJZ010000442.1 GCA_028290385.1 Enterovirga sp. | reverse complement strand
CATAGCCGCGCCGCCCCTTATGGTCCTCGAGTTCGTGGATAAAGGCCTCCGCATGGGCGAGCCGCGCCGCCTGCTCGATCTCCGCATCGCTCGCGCCGGGGCGGCCATAGGCAATGTTTTCGCGGATCGAGCGGTGCAGGAGCGAGGTGTCCTGGGTGACGACGCCGATCTGCCGGCGCAGCGAATCCTGCGTGACGGTCGCGATATCCTGCCCGTCGATCAGGATGCGGCCGCTCTCGACGTCGTGCAGGCGCAGGAGGAGCGACGTGATGGTCGTCTTGCCCGCGCCGCTCGGGCCGACGAGGCCGACCTTCTCCCCCGGCCGGATGGCGAGGTTGAGGTTTTCGAGGATCCCCGCGTCGCGGCCATAGTTGAACGACACGTCGTCGAACCGGATGGCGCCGGTCGGAACAGTGAGTTCGCGCGCCCCGGGCCGGTCGGTGAGGCCGTGCGGGCGGGCGATCGTCGACATCGATTCCTGCACGACGCCGATATTCTCGAACAGGCCGCGGACGGTCTGCATGACCCAGCCGGACATCGCCAGAAGCCGCATGACCAGGGCGAGCCCGGCCGCCGCGTCGCCGCTCGTCATCTCGCCTCGAGACCAGAGCAAAACCGACAACGCCGCCGTGGAGGCGAGAAGGGCGCTGTTCATGATGGCCAGCACGCCCGTGACGCCGGTGATCAGGCGCATCAGATCGAGAAAGGCGCCCATCCAGCGCTCGAGCGCCTCGCGGACGGAGGAGCGCTCCTCCCCGCCGCGCGCGAAAAGCTTCACGGTCAGGATGTTGGTGTAGCTGTCGACCACGCGGCCGACCATGAGCGAGCGCGCGTCGGCGTTGGCAAGCGAGCGTTTCTGCGCGCGCGGGACGAAGAAACGCAGCAGCGCCAGATAGGCGGCGATCCAGACGAGCATCGGCAGCGCGAGCCACAGGCTGATGGAGCCGAACAGTCCGACGGCGGCGAGCGCGAACACCGCGACATAGACGAGCGTGTCGAGAATCGTGACCGCGATCTCGCGGATGGCAGGCCCCGTCTGGGTGATGCGGTTGGCGAGCCGGCCGGCGAAGTCGCCCTGGAAATACGAGAGCGAGTGCCCGAGCGTGTAGAGATGCGTCCGCCACCGGATCATGGTGGTCGATTGCGGCACCACGATCTGGTTGGAGACGTATTCGTGCGCCGTGTGGACGATCGGCCGGATCACCAGGACCAGGATGGCGACGGCCGCGAGGGCGCTCCCGTGCTGGGCGAGGATGGTGTCCGGCGAGGAGGTCGCCAGGATGTTCACGAACCAGCCGATCAGCAGGTAGAGGCCGGATTCGAGCACCCCGACCGCGAGCGAGAAGGCGAGCAGGATCCCGAGCCAGAACCGGATCGGCTTCAGGTAATGCCAGGTGAAGCGGCCGACCGAGGTCGGCGGCATCTCGCTCTCGGAGAACGGAGCGAACGGCTCGATCAGCGTCTCGGGGCGGCGATACATGGCGCTCATATCGGCATCGTGCGGAGGTCCGGCAAACGCCCCGCGCAAGCCGGGTGGCCGCCATGCGGGCGAGGCGCTCACATCCGGGTGATGCCCGAGCGCCGCCCCGCGGTCAGATGATCGGCTTGCCGCCCGTCACGGCCACCATGGTGCCGGACACATAGCTCGCCTCGTCCGAAGCCAGCATGACATAGACCGGCGCGAGCTCGACCGGCTGGCCCGGGCGTTTCATCGGCACCTGCTGGCCGAAATTCTTCACCTTCTCGGACGGCATGGTGGACGGGATCAGGGGCGTCCAGATCGGCCCCGGCGCGACCGAATTCGCCCGGATGCCCTTTTCGGCCAGCATCTGCGACAGGCTGGCGGTGAAATTCTCGATCGCGCCCTTGGTGGCCGCGTAGTGCAGGAGCTGCGGGCTCGGGTTGTCCGCGTTCACGGACGCGGTGTTGATGATCGAGGCGCCGGCCTTCATGTGCGGCAGCGCCGCCTTGGTGATGATGAACATCGCGATGATGTTCGTCTTGAAGGTGTGCTCGACCTCTTCGTCCGTCAGCTCCTCGATGGTCTGGACGGTGCTCTGGTGGGCGGCGTTGTTCACCAGGATGTCGATGCCCCCGAACGCGTCGACGGTCTTCTGCACGATCTCGCGGCAGGTCTGCGGCTTGGAGATGTCGCCCGGCAGGAGCACGACCTTGCGGCCCGCCTCCTCGACGTAGCGCGCCGTGTCCTGTGCGTCGTCGTGCTCGTCCAGATAGGCGATCGCGACATCCGCGCCCTCGCGCGCAAACGCGATCGCGACCGCCCGGCCGATGCCGGAATCGCCGCCCGTGATCAGGGCGCGCTTGCCCGCAAGTCGGCCGTGGCCCTTGTAGCTGGTCTCGCCATGGTCCGGCACCGGCTGCATGGCAGCCGTCCGGCCGGGCATCGGCTGCTTCTGGTCGGGGAAGGGCGGCTTCGGGTAATCGGTCATGGGCAGGCTCCGGACGGGTTGCCTGTTCAATGCCCGAGTGTCGCGGGGGTTCGTCGGCGCCCTGGGCCGCCGGATCGAGCGTCCCGGGCGTCTTCTAGCGGACGGCGTTCAGACCGCGATCTCGGCGAGGCCGCGCGCGTCGATATTCGCGCCGCAGAGCAGCACGCCGACCCGCTCGCCCGGTGCCGGCCGGTATGCGCCGGACAGGAGGGCGGCGAGCGCCGCCGCGCCCCCGCGCTCGGCCGCGATGCGGAACTCCCCCCAGAGCCGGCGCTGCGCATCCCGGATCGCCTCGTCGGCCACGAGCGCGACATGGTCCACCGTGTCGCGGCAGGTCGTGTAGACGAGCTCGCCGACATTGCGGGCCCCAAGGGAATCGGCCGCGACCGAATGCACCGCGACATCGACCGGCCCGCCGGCTTCGAGCGCCGCATGCAGGGCGCGCGAGCCTTCCGGCTCGACGCCGATCACGCGGGTTCCGGCGCCGGCCCACCAGCTCGCGAGGCCCCCGACGAGCCCGCCACCGCCGACGGCGACGAGCACGCTGTTCAGCGGCTCGCCCTGGCTGTCCCATTCGGGCCCGATCGGGCCCTGGCCGGCCATGGTGGTGGGAGCGCTGAACGGGTGGATGAGGCGCGCGCCGCTCGCCGCCGCATGCTCGTCGCAGGCGGCCTGGGCATCGGCGTAGCGCTCGCCGCCGATCACGATCTCGGCCCCGCAACTGCGGATCAGCGCGATCTTCGCCGCGGACGCGATCTCGGGCACGAAGATGCGGGCCGGGACGCCGAGCTCGCGCGCCGCAAAGGCGACAGCGGCGCCATGGTTGCCGCCCGAGGCTGCCGTCACGCCCGCGGCCGGAATGGGCTGCGACAGGAGGGAGTTGAAGGCGCCGCGGCTCTTGAAGGAGCCGGCATGCTGCAGGAATTCGAGCTTCAGGCTCACCGGCCCGGAATGGCCAAGCGCGCCCGCCGGAAGCTCGAGAACCGGCGTGCGGCGGATGCGCGGGGCGATCCGGTCATGCGCGGCGCGGATGTCGGATGGGGAAAGGCTCATCCCCGTCCTCTAGGCCCGCGCCGCGCGCCGGGCCAGCTTTGGCTCAGCCCCGGGGCGGCTCGCTGCGCAGCGTGACCTTATGGGCGTTTGTCTGGCCGGGGCGCAGGTTGGTGATCGAGGCGCGCTCGCGCAGCTCGCCGGAGGCGTCTTCCCAGTCGGCATGGCCGGTCCAGCATTCGAGCGACAGAAACGGCGCTGTCGGCCGCGACCATACGGCCAGATGCGGGAAGCTTTCCGTTTCCATGACGATCGCGGCCCCGTCCGGGCCCTCGAACCGCATGGTCCGGCTGCGCGCATCCAGGAAGACCAGCGCCTCACTGAAGAGCTCCGGCGAGAGCGGCAGGGCGGTGCCGTCCATCGGCACGCGCCGGGAGCGGCGGGCCAGGAGGCCGCCGGCCGCGACCTCGGGCACGAGGTCCTTTTCCGCGGCCTCGAACACCACGCGGTGCCCGTCCTTGCTCCCGCCCGCCAGCGGCCAGGGAAAGGCCGGATGGAAGCCGATCGCGTAGGGGAGCTCGGCGCTGCCCGTGTTCGTGACCTCGAAGCCGAGCACGAGGCTCTCGGCCGTGAGGTCGTAGACGACGTCGAGCTGGAAGCGGAACGGGTAATGCGCCGTGGTTTCCGCGCTCTCGCGCAGACGAAACCGAGCCGTCGCGCCGGCGGCGTCGACCAGCGTGAACCGCGAGCGCCGCGCGAAGCCGTGCTGCGGCATCGGAAAATACTCGGTCCCGACCCGTACGGAGGCGCCGGAGGACGCGCCCACACGGGGAAACAGGATCGGGGCGTGAAAATCCCAGTGCTCGGGATCGCCGTGCCACAGGAGCTCGCGCCCGCCGACCTGCCACGAGATCGGTTCGGCGCCCCGGAGCGCGACCGTTGCCGAGGCGCTCCCGGACGAGAGGTGGATGAACTCGGGTGCGGCGCCGACGCCGTTCTCTGACATCATCCTGTCCGGATGCCGGGCTTGCTCCCCCGGCGTCAAGCCGCGCCGGAGCTCAGCGGAGCGCCTGAAGCACCTTTCCGCCCGGCCGGCCGGTCGGCTTCATGCCGATCTGCCGCTCGACCTCCTTGATCGCGTCCCGGGTTTTCTGGCCGACGCGGCCGTCCGGCTCGCCGACATCGTAGCCGCGCGCGGCCAGCTTCTGCTGCAGAACCCGGCGCTCGGCCCGCGAGAGCGGCGGATCGTCCGTCGGCCAGGCGGTCTGGATGCCCGGGCGGCCTTTCAGCCGGTCGGACAGCATCGAGATCGCGAGGGCGTAGGAATCCGCGCCGTTGTAGGAATACGCACACTCGTAGTTCTTGAAGACCAGGAAGGCCGGGCCGTCGCGGCCGGCCGGCATCAGCAGGCCGGCATTGCCGGAGCCGTTCAGCGCCCCGCCGCTCACCTTTTTGAGGCCGCGCGCCGCCCAGAACCCGACCGGGTGCTTGCTCGTGCGCCCGCTTGGGCCGGAATAGCCCTCCGGCACCTCCACTTCGTAGCCCCAGGTGTTGCCGGTCTGCCAGCCGGCTTTGGCCATGAAGTTGGCGGTCGAGTGCAGCGCATCCGGGATCGAGTTGACGAGATCGCGCCGTCCGTCGCCGTCACCGTCCACGGCAAGGCGAAGATAGGTGGAGGGGATGAACTGCGTGTGCCCGAAGGCGCCCGCCCACGAGCCCTTGAGATCGGAGGCGTCGAGATCGCCGCGCTCGATGATGCGCAGGGTCGAGACGAGCTCGTCCCGGAAGAAGCCCTGCCGGCGCGGCGCAAGGCACGCCCCGGTCGCGAGCGCCTGGACGAGCGGCATCTTGCCGCCCGACTTGCCGTAATCGCTTTCCACGCCCCAGACGGCCACGATCGTATGGCGGTCGACCCCGAAGCGGGCTTCGGCCGCGGCCAGCGTGGCGGCGTGCCGGCGCAGCATGGCCTTGCCTTCCTCGACCTTCTCCTCGTCGTTCAGGGTCGCGAGGTAGTCCCAGATCGGCGTCTTGAACTCGGGCTGATTGTTCATCAGCTCGATCACCTTCATGTCCGGTTCGAGCCCGCGCGTGGCGCGGTCGAACGTGGAGGCGGAGACGCCTTTGGCGAGGGCGGCCGAGCGCAGTCCGGCGAGGCAATCGTCGAACGCCGCGTGGGCCGGCAGGGCGGACAGGCAGGTCGCGACGAGAATCGCGGCCGAACGGGTCAGCATCGGGGAAGGGCTCCGGTTCATGTCCGATCCAATGCAGGGCTTCGTGGTTAATCTTTGATGACCGGGGCCCGGCCGGAGCGCGGGGTTGCCCGCCTCCGCCCAGCTTCCCACCTGTCCCGACACGCCACACCCCGAGGAGCCGCCATGGCCCGCGCGCCCGTCAAGTCGAAGGACCCGAAGACCTTCCATGTCTCCTACTGGCTGATCGCGCTGCTGGGGCTGCTGCTGTTCCAGTATCTGTACGCGTCCTACTCGCAGGTCGCGAACCTGCCCTACAGCCAGTTCGAGCAATATCTGCGCGACGGCAAGGTTTCAGAGATCGGCGTCTCCGACCGCTTCATCCAGGGCAAGTTCAGGGAGCCGGTGGACGGCAAGAGCGTCTTCGTCACGACCCGGGTCGATCCGGAATTCTCCAGCGAGCTGCAGAAGTACAACGTCCGCTACACCGGGCAGATCGAGAGCACCTTTTTCCGCGACCTGCTGTCGTGGGTGATCCCGGTGCTCCTGTTCTTCGGCATCTGGGCCTATCTCGGGCGGCGGCTCGCCAAGGGGATGGGCGGGCCCGGCGGTCTCATGGCGATCGGCAAGTCCAAGGCGCGCGTTTATGTCGAGTCCGACACCGGCGTCACATTCGCCGACGTGGCCGGCGTCGACGAGGCGAAGGACGAGCTGCGCGAGGTCGTCGACTTCCTGAAGGATCCCGAGCGCTACGGCCGGCTCGGCGGCCGCATGCCGAAGGGCGTGCTGCTGGTCGGGCCGCCCGGCACCGGCAAGACGCTGCTCGCGAAGGCGGTCGCGGGTGAGGCGAAGGTGTCGTTCTTCTCCATCTCGGGGTCCGAGTTCGTGGAGATGTTCGTCGGCGTCGGCGCGGCGCGGGTCCGCGACCTGTTCGAGCAGGCGCGCCAGAAGGCGCCGGCCATCATCTTTATCGACGAGCTGGATGCGCTCGGCCGCGCCCGCGGGGCCGGGCCCTATGCGGGCGGGTCGAGCGAGAGCGAGCAGACGCTGAACCAGCTCCTGGTCGAGCTCGACGGCTTCGACAGCCGGACCGGCCTCGTGCTGCTGGGCGCGACCAACCGGCCCGAAATCCTCGATCCCGCGCTGCTGCGGGCTGGGCGCTTCGACCGCCAGGTGCTGGTGGACCGGCCGGACAAGAAGGGCCGCATCGACATCCTCGGGGTGCATATGCGGAACGCCAAGCTCGCCCATGATGTCGACGCCGAGAAGGTGGCGGCCCTGACGCCCGGCTTCACGGGGGCGGATCTCGCCAACCTCGTCAACGAGGCGGCGCTGCTGGCCACCCGGCGCGGCGGCGATGCTGTGACCATGAGCGATTTCAACAACGCCATCGAGCGGATCATCGCCGGCCTCGAAAAGCGCAACCGCCTGCTCAACCCGCGTGAGCGCGAGATCGTCGCCTATCACGAAATGGGACACGCCCTCGTGGCCCTGTCACTGCCGGGGACCGACCCCGTGCACAAGGTCTCGATCATCCCCCGTGGCATCGGCGCGCTCGGCTACACCATCCAGCGCCCGACCGAGGATCGCTTCCTGATGACGCGCGAGGAGCTGGAGAACAAGATGGCCGTGCTGCTCGGGGGCAGGGCGGCCGAGCTCGTCGTGTACGGCCATTACTCCACGGGCGCGGCCGACGATCTGCGCCGCGTCACCGACATCGCCCGCTCCATGGTGACGCGCTACGGCATGTCCCCGAAGCTCGGCAGCGTCGCCTATGAGCGCGACACGCGCTCCTTCCTTCAGGGCGCCGACCTTCCCTCGATGCCGCGCGAGCGCGATTTCGGCGAGGCAACCGGGAACGAGATCGACGCGGAGGTGAAGGCCATCGTGCAAGGCGCGCTCGATCGCACCGTGGCGGTGCTGCGCGAGAAGCGGGACGTCCTGGAGCGCACCGCGCGGCGGCTGCTCGAAAAGGAGACCCTGGACGAGCACGAACTCGCCGAACTGGTCGGGGTGCCCGTGCACCGCGCGCCGCAGGCGGCGGAGTAGGCCGCCTGCGCGAGAGCGATCTGTGCCGAGCCAGCCCTCGGGCGGCTACGCCCAGGCCCTCTCGGCGAGCTTCTTCTCGTAGGTCTCGATCGCCGGGCCCTTCTCCAGCGTGAGGCCGATATCGTCGAGCCCGTTCAGCAGGCAGTGCTTGCGGAACGGGTCGATCTCGAACTGGAGGGTGCCGCCGTCCGGCCCCTGGATGGTCTGGCTCTCCAGGTCCACCGTGAGCGTCGCGTTGGAGCCGCGGTCCGCGTCGTCGAACAGCTTCTCCAGGTCCTCCGGCTTCACGACGATCGGCAAAACGCCGTTCTTGAAGCAGTTGTTGTAGAAGATGTCGGCGAAGCTGGTCGAGATCACGCAGCGGATGCCGAAGTCGAGCAGCGCCCAAGGCGCGTGCTCGCGCGACGAGCCGCAGCCGAAATTGTCGCCCGCGACCAGAATTTGGGCGGTCCGGTAGGCCGGCTTGTTCAGGACGAAATCCGGGTTCTCCGAACCGTCCTCTTTGTAGCGTTCGTCCGCAAAGAGCCCGACCCCAAGACCTGTGCGCTTGATGGTCTTCAAGTAGTTTTTCGGGATGATGCGGTCGGTGTCGATGTTGGTGCTCCGCATCGGAGCGGCGACGCCGGTCAGGGTCCTGAAGGGCTGCATGGGACTACCTCCCGATGGTCGGTCCGGATTTGTACTGACCTGGCCGACCAGCTTGGTCATAAACCTGTGTTAATGAATCGGTAACCACACGCTCGCACTTTACATGGAAGCGGTGCGAGCCGCTTCCACCCAAGCGCCGGGACGAGACCGCGGATGAACCGGCTCTCCCGCGCCCTTGGGGTGCGTCGCGGGGCTCAGTCGCCCGCTCCGGGGTTCGGCGAGAACAGGTCCGCCTTGCCCGGCTTACCGTCCCAATCCTTGGCATCCGACGGCTGATCCTTCTTGCGGGTCAGGTTGGGCCAGCTCTTGGCGTAGTCGGCGTTGATCTTCAGCCAGGAATCGAGGCCCGGCTCCGTGTCGGGCTTGATCGCCTCGGCCGGGCATTCCGGCTCGCAGACGCCGCAATCGATGCACTCGTCCGGATGAATGACGAGCATGTTCTCGCCTTCATAGAAGCAATCGACCGGGCACACCTCCACGCAGTCCATGTACTTGCACTTGATGCAGTTCTCGGTGACGACGTAGGTCATCTGCTCGGTCCTGGCCCCTCGCCGATCGGGAAGGTTGTTGAATCCGGCCGAAGCCGGAAAGCTCCCGGATCAAGCATCGCGGCGATCCGGAACGGCGGCGTTTTCGTGCCCCTGCGCTTAGCCGCTGCCCCGATTGGTGACAAGCGCGGCGTCGTCGCGTCCGATATCCTCGTAAAGAAGCCGTGCCTCCGGGGCCGGCCCGCGGCGTTCGCCCGGGGCTGCGACCCGCACCACCGCCGTCACGTGCGGGGCCGCGATGGTGAGCACGTCACCCGCGCCGACGAGCTTAGCGGGGGCCTCAGCCCGAACCCCGTTCACCCGTACGGAACCGTCCGCGACCAGCTTCGCGGCGAGTGTGCGGGTTTTGGCGAAGCGCGCGAACCACAGCCACTTGTCCAGCCGCTGCCTGCCCTCGCGCATCGGCGCGCTCAGCTCTTGTTGCGGTCGCCGGATTCGAGCTGCGCCTTCAGGGCGGCGAGGGCCGCGAAAGGCGAGTTCGGGTCCGGCTGGCGCTCGCGCCGCTCCGGCCGGCGGTCGTCGCGACGGCCCCCTTCCGGACGGGGACGGTCGTCACGGCGCGGCCCGCGCTCTTCATTCGGCCGGCCGCCGCCGCCACCCTGGGGACGGCCGCCTTCGG
>JAQGJZ010000441.1 GCA_028290385.1 Enterovirga sp. | reverse complement strand
AGCAGGACGTGGCGGATCCAGGTCGCGGCGTCGAAGCGAAAGGCGCGCCGCATCTCCTCGAGCTGCGGATCGATGCTGCGGGCGCCCTCCCGCATGATGACCGCGACATTCGGCAGCTTGTTCAGGGCAACGGCTGCGATCGCGGCCGTCTCGGTCAGGCCCAGCCAGACGTAGCAGAGCACCGTGACGACGAGCGCCGGCGTGTTGAGAAGCAGGCCGAGCCACGGGTCGAAGACACGGTCGGCGGCGGCCGATCGTCCGAGAAGAATGCCGGCAATCGTGCCGAGCGCCATGGCGAGAGCAAACGATGCTGCCACACGCGCGAACGTCGCGCCGACGTTGCGCGCCAGCTCGCCGGATTGCGCCTCGCTCGCGATGAAGGCCCCGACGGCGGCGGGGCTCGGCAAGGCGCGCGAGCCCGCGAGCGCAGCCCCGACCTGCCAGGCCAGAAGCAGAACCAGCACGGAGGCGAGCCGCGGAACGAGTTCCGCCCCGAGCCACCGCCGGCCCATCGCGGCCACGGATCGTTTCAAGCGCCTTCGGCCTTGTCCGCGCGGCAGCACCGAGCCGGGCGCCTCACGGTGCCTGCTCCCAATAGAGGCCCGCCGGAAAAGTGGTGCCGCGGCCGACGAATTTTTCGCCCCCGAGTTCCGCCAGCACCGCATAGAGGCGCTCGGCATCGGCCCGCTCCGCCCCGACGGGCCGGTCCGGCACCCCGTCCAGGAAATAGCGGCGGAGCATCTGGAAGGTCGCGTCGTCAGGCGCTTCCATTAGCGGCCGCACCACCTGCCAGGCCGCCTCGTCCGCCCCGAGCGCCGCCTTCGCGCGGCGCGAGGCACGCACCATGGCGGAGACGAGTTGGGCCCGGGCCGCGTGGCGGGGTTCGTCGACGAGGTAGCCGAGCAGCGCCACCTTGCCCTCGATGCCGAACCGGCGGGTCACGTCGTCTGCGCTGATCAAGCGGCGAAAGCCTTTAGCCTCCAGCCGGGCCGAGAAGCTCCAATACAGGAGGGCGGCATCGAGCTCCCCGGATTGCAGCTTCTCCGACAGCAGCGGCGGCGCTCCGAAGGCGAGCGAGGCCGCCGCCACGAGGTCGGTTCCCTCGCGCTCCGCCGCGGCCCGCAGAAGCAGCCAGTTCTTGTCCAGCGGCCCGCCCGCGATGCCGATCCGCTTGCCCTTCAGGTCGGCGAGGCGGGTCACGGGCGAGCGGGCCGGAACCATCAGGGCGCCTTCCGTGGACGAGAACGGGATGAAGCGCACCGCCCGCCCGTCGTTGCGGAGCCGGGCAGCCCACAGGAGGTCGGACACGATCGCGTCGACCTGCCCGCCCAGAAAGGCGATCCGGGCGGCGTCGTTCCCGGCCAGCCGAAGTGTATCCAGCCGAAACCCCTCGGCATCGTCGAACCGGCGGGCGCGGATGAGCTCGGCTTCCCAGGAGACAGTGCCGAACGGCAGGACGCCGAGCCGAAAGGTCGGCGGGTCGGCCGCCCTGCCGAGGCCGGGCACGCCGATCAGCGCCGCCGCGAGGAGTTCGCGCCGGCTCGGCCTCACCGCGCTGGCCCTGCCGGCGCGGGTTGCGCTCCAGGGAAGCCGCGCTCATGCTGCGCCCGTCCAGGAGGTTCGACGCGATGGCCGAAGGCCGCGAAGCCACTCTCGACGACGCGACCGTGACGGAACGGCTGCAGCGGGACCTCCCACAGTGGCGCCTCGAGGGCGGCTGGATCAGGCGGACCTACAAGACGCATGGCTGGAAGGGCACCCTGATGGTCATCAACACCGTCGGCCATCTGGCCGAGGCGGCATGGCACCATCCCGACCTCACCGCCTCCTACGCCTGGGTCGAGGTGCGCCTGATGACCCATTCGGCCAAGGGGATCACCGAGAAGGACCTCTGGCTGGCGCGCAAGATCGAGGAGGTTGTCGCCTGGAACCCCGCGGCGGAGGGCGGCCCCCTCGAGGGCACGCCGACCGATCCCCGCTTCGCCTATGTCAAACATGACAGGTAGCCGGTCCGCTCATTGCGGCACGGGCGCCGTGTCGAAGGTGTGCAGATAGGCCACGAGGTCGGCGACGCGCTTCTCGTCTTTCAGGCCCGGATACACCATCTTTGTTCCGGGGATCTTGGCCTTCGGGTCCTTGATGTACTCGCGGAAGGTCGGCTCGTCCCAGACGAGACCCGACTTCTTGTTCGCCTCGGTGTAAGTATAACCCGCAACGGAGCCGGAATGGCGCCCGAACAGGCCGTTCAGCACCGGTCCGACGGCGTTCTTGGCGGTTGGCCCGACCTGGTGACAGGCTCTGCATTGCAGAAACACCTTTTCGCCAGCCGCTGCATCCTGGGCGTGGCCGGCGCCAGAGCCGAGCAGCATCAGCCCAAACGCGAGTCCGAAGTAGCTCCACATCCGCATCACCTTGGCCTCCAACCTATAGACCCCTCCAAGAATGAGCGGCCTTCTTATTAATATCACAATAGAGAGCCCTAGTGATCCAGAGGTCACCACGATAGCGCGCGCCAAATCAAGTATGTTCCGCCCCACCGGGAACCGGATACGCTGCCCGCACTTCCCGCCACAAAGCCGGGAGGGAAGCATGGGTCGCCGGACACTTGCCGCCTCGGGCGCCATGCTCGCCGTCGGCCTCCCCGCGACGATCGCCTTGGCCGGGCCGTGCTCGGACGAGATCGCGCCCCCTCCGCAAGACCCTCGCGGTCCCGGCATGGGCGCGCGCCCGTGACGGGCTCGATTTCGGGCATGGCGGCGACGGGCGCAAGCGGCAGCACGAGCACGATGACCTCCGGGGCGCCGAGCAAGTCGCCGGACGGACGGGCGGCGAAGGCGGCCTCGAGGAGATGAATGCCGCATCCGCTCAGGTCGCGACCTCGCCCGAGGATGTGCGCCGGCAGCAGCAGGGCTTGCCGACCGCCGCGCAGGATCCGTCCCGCGCCGGGCAGCCGAACGCCCCCATGTCGGCCGCCAGAAACAAGCTCGCCGAGGTCGCAGCGCTCGATTGGCGTGGCGATGCCGGCTGCACGGCAGCTTTGGGCGAGGCGAAGCGGCTCAGCGGACGCTGACCTCGGGAGCCGAACCGCCCGTCAGCCAGACGGGATCGAACCAGCGGTCGGCCGCGCCGTCATAGGGCAGCCGCGTGATGTCCCAGTGGCGGACGTAGCGTGCGTAGGCGGCCCAGACGGGCGGCCCGCCGCCGATGAACACCACCCGGTCCGCAAAGCGCGCGAACAGGTCCTCGGGCCGGGTTTGCGAGCGGAGCTCGACCACCGTCCGGTCGCGCCGGGCGAAATCCGGAATGGAGCGGGCCGTGACGGGCCCCGCCGCGATTACATGCCCGCGCGTGACATCGAAAAACCGCGCGACATCCTCCCGGAACTCGCGCCGCGGGTCGCCTTCCCACGGCATGCCGCCGCCGAGCCCCAATTGGCCCCTCAGGCCGATCGCGCAGATCACCCGGATGTCGGTCATGCGTGCCCCCCGGTCCGTGCCAGCGCCCCCGCTCGCCCGCGCTGATCCGGCGAGCGCGGCACCACGGCGGGCTGGCTTATTCAGGCGCCGCCCACGAGCCTACCCCAATGCTGCCGCGGAGCCAGACGTTCGATCCGGACGCAGCGCCCGGCCTCGACGGGTGGAGTGGCGGGCAAGGCCCGTTGGCTCACCGGGGGCTCGGCCGTGGTATGGAGGATCATGGACGCCCCTCCCCTGCCCGACGCCGGTCCACCGCGATTCGACCACGCGTTTTGCGCCCAGCTGCAGGACTTGCTGATCTGGCGGCGGGACGTGCGCCATTTCAGACCCGACCCCGTGCCCTCGGCCCTGGCTGAGGAGCTCTTGGACATCGTCCAGCTCGCGCCGTCCGTCGGCAACAGCCAGCCCTGGCGCTTCGTCCAGCTGGAAAGCGCAAGCGCGCGACACTCCGTTCGGGCCAGCTTCGCGCGGTGCAATGCCGACGCCCTCGCGGGCTATGACGGCGAACGCGCCAAGCGCTATGCGAGCCTGAAACTGTCGGGGCTCGACAGGGCCCCCCTGCAATGGACCGTGTTCTGTGACGAGGCGACCGAGCAGGGGCACGGCCTCGGCCGCCTGACCATGCCGCAGACCTTGGCCTGGTCGGTCGTCGGCGCGATCCATGTGCTCTGGCTCGCCGCGCGGGCTCGGGGCCTCGGGCTCGGCTGGGTCTCGATCCTCGATCCTGCCGAGGTCTCCGGCGCGCTGGATGTGCCGCCGGCATGGCACTTCGTCGCCCATCTCTGCATCGGCTGGCCCGACGAGGAGGAGGCGACGCCGGAACTGGAGCGCCAGGGCTGGCAGGCCCGGACATCCCTGGGCCGCTCGGTGCTGATCCGATAAGCGTCCGCGTCAACGCGCCCCGGTTCGGGGAATGTGACGCACCGGCCCTGCCGGCATTCCGGACCCTTTCGGAGGACCGGCCCGAACGCCACGGCACTTGAACCTTTGTGCCGGCAGCGTATCTGTCGGCCAGAGGCCGAACTTGCACCGCACGTGGACCCATATCCGACGCCTGGTCGCGAGCATCATGCTCGTGGCCTTCGCGTCGTTCGTGCTCCA
>JAQGJZ010000440.1 GCA_028290385.1 Enterovirga sp. | reverse complement strand
TCGCTGTCGGGGATGGGCTCGTTCCTGATGATGGGCCTGATCGGCCTTATCCTCGCGTCGCTGGTCAACATCTTCCTGGCGTCGAGCTCGCTTCAGTTCGCGATCTCGGCGAACGGCGTGCTGATCTTCGCAGGCCTCACGGCCTACGACACGCAGAAGTTCAAGGAGATGAACCTGTACGGCAACTTCGACGGCGAGGCGGCTGCCAAGGCTTCCGTCTACGGCGCGCTGACGCTGTACCTGGACTTCATCAACATGTTCCAGTTCCTGCTCGCCTTCATGGGCAACCGGAACGAGTAGGCGTCTCGCCGCAAGGCGAAGCCTTAAGAACCCCGGCCGAAAGCCGGGGTTTTTCTTTGCCCAAAGGTTGGGGTTCGAGGAGATCTGAGAGACGATGGCTACCGCCGTGCGCCTGCGCCACCCGCAATCCGGCATCGTGAAAACCGGCTATTTCGGCTTCAGCTGGACGTCCTTCTTCTTCGGAGGGTTTCCGGCCCTGATGCGGGGCGACGTCTGGATCGGGCTCGCCGTGCTGGCCGGCTCGCTCGTGGCGTCTGCCTTCTCGGCCGGCCTTCTGTGGTTCGTCGTCGGCCTGATCTGGGCGTTCATCTACAACAAGCGTTACACGCTCGGCCTGCTCGAGCAGGGCTACCTGTTCGACGACGACCCGCGCCGGGTGGCGGATGCGAAGCGCGGGCTCGGGGTCGCGTAAGCGCGCCCCATCAGTTCGTCACAACCCGCAGCGGCTCCATCACCTGCAGGACGCGGTCCAGCTCGTGGCCGCGTTTCAGCACCCGGCCGGCCGCCGCGACGACCGAATAGGCGCCCTGCTTGCGGGCCAGCGCCGGCTCCTTGACGATGCGGTAGAGCGGCATTTCCGACGCGCGGCGGAAGACCGAGAAGACGGCCCGGTCGCGCTCGAAATCCATGGCGTAGTCGCGCCATTCGCCCGACGCGACCATCCGGCCATAGAAGTTCAGGATCAGTCGAAGCTCGTCCCGGTTGAAGGTGACCTGAGCTTTCGGCGCGGCGGCGGTCGGAAAGGGCACGACTTGTGCCGTGCCGCCGCGCATCGTCTCTGCCTGTTCCCCCTCGTTCATCCAGCCTCCCCGGGTCGGCCCTCATCGGCCCATCAGGCGAATGATGGGCTGCCGATCCGGCCTTCGCAAGCGACGCGCGCCCGTTGGTCGCGCGCGGGTGCGGCGTGTCAGGAGGCGGACTCGGCCACGAGCGTCGCCCCGTCGATACGGGCGATCCGGACAACGGCGCCGGCCGGCAGGTCGGGCCCGACCACGCGCCACACGGTGTCGTCCACCCGGATGCGGCCCTCCCCGGACACGATGGGCCGGTCGAGCGTGAAGCGCCGCCCGACCAGGGCTTCGCCGCGGCGGTTGAGGGTATCGCTGCCCTCTGCGCTCAGGCGCCGCGTGAGCACGCGGCCGAGCAGGACGGAGGCGAGCGACAGCAGCGCAAACGCGACCGCGGCCGCCTGCCAGGACAGATCGAGCCCGTAATCGAGCAGGCCGGTCAGAAGAGCTGCGATCCCGAGCCACAGCAGAAAGATGCCGGGCACGACCGTCTCGAGCCCGATCAGGACGAGACCGAGGACCAGCCAGATCCAGGGCGCAAGGCCCTCCGCGGCGGCCATCGTCAGCCCGCCTGGCCGGAGGAGGGCGGCAGCGAACGGCTTGTCCGTGCGGGCTGGCCGCCGTCACCGAACACCGAGCGCGTGATCTCGGCGATGCCGCCGAGCGTGCCGGCGAGCGCGGCGGCCTCGATCGGCACCACGATCACCTTCTGGTTGGGTGCCGTCGCGAGCGATTTGATCGCGTCGACGTATTTTTCCGCGACGAGGAAATTCGCGGCCGCGAGATCGCCTTTGCCGATCGCGTCGGAAATCATGGCCGTCGCCTTGGCTTCGGCCTCCGCCGAGCGCTCGCGCGCCTCCGCGTCCCGGAAGGCGGCCTCCTTGCGGCCCTCGGCGGCGAGGATCTGCGATTGCTTCTGCCCCTCGGCGCGCAGAATCTCGGCCTGGCGCAGGCCTTCGGCCTCGAGAACGGCCGCGCGCTTTTCCCGCTCCGCCTTCATCTGGCGCGCCATCGCGCCGGCGAGATCGGCTGGCGGCAGGATATCCTTGATCTCGATGCGGGTGACCTTCACGCCCCAGGGCGAGGCCGCCGCGTCCATGACGCGGAGCAGACGCTCGTTGATCTCGTCCCGGTGCGACAGGAGCTGGTCCAGATCCATGGAGCCCACGACGGTCCGGATGTTCGTCATGGTGAGCACCAGCAGGGCCTGCTCCAGGTTCGCGACCTCGTAGGAGGCCCGCGGCGCATCGAGCACCTGGTAGAAGGCGGCAGCGTCGATCCGCACGCCCGCATTGTCGCGCGTGAACGCCTCCTGGCTCGGGATGTCGAGCACCTGCTCCATGACGCTGACCTTGTGCCCGATGCGCTCCACATAGGGCACGATCAGCCCGAGGCCGGCGCTGAGGGAGCGTGAATACTTGCCGAACCGCTCGACCGTATAGACGTGGCCCTGCGGCACCGTCCTGACCCCCGCCGC
>JAQGJZ010000433.1 GCA_028290385.1 Enterovirga sp. | reverse complement strand
GCAGAGGGCGCCGAGGCGGGCAGCGAGGCCGCCTCCCCGCGCCGCAAGCTGCGCGCGCCGGGCGCGGCCTCGGCCACCCCTGGCGCGTCCGGCGAGGGCTACTCGACTCGGATCGATTCCCGGGTGCCGCGCGAGTCCGGACGCATGCAGATGGAGGACGATCCGCGCGCCGTGCAGCCGGTCATGAACAACGGCCGCGCCGGCATGGGAATGCGCTTCTAAGCGCTTCTGTCGCACGCGAGGGCGGCAGCTTGGGAACGTTGTGTTCCGAACACGCGTTTGTGAGCCGTGTCCAACAACGGAGAGATCCGATGAAAGCCGTGACCCTTGCTCTGGCCGCGACCCTGATCGGGTCGACCGCTTTCGCTCAGACGACGATCATCCACGAAAAGCCGGCGAGCGAAACGACGGTGATCAAGCGCGACTCGACCGATGCTACGGTCGTGAAGAAGAAGGTCGAGACGACCGGCAGCGTCGGTTGCGAGACGAAGTCGGTCACGAAGACCAACGACATGGGCGATACGGTCAAGAAGACCAAGACGGATTGCTGATCGCCTCAAAAGGGACGATCGCAGAAGGCCCGGGTCATCCCGGGCCTTTTTCTTTGGCCGCGGCCGAGCCTATTCGAGCTCGATCGTATCCTCGACGACGTGGTTCAGCGGCACGTCCTCGGAGGTCAGCACCATCTTCACGCGGATGGTGCGGCCGGCCGCATTGCCCTCGCGCACGGCCTTCTCGATCTCGCGCTGCGAGGTCACGCCGACCTGCTTGAGGAACTTGCGCAGCTCGATGTTGAAGCGGTCCTCGTCCATCAGCGGGCCTCCCGTCGGGCCATAAAGGCCAGTTTCTCGAACAGGCTCACGTCCTGCTCGTTCTTGAGCAGCGCGCCGTGCAGCGGCGGGATGAGCTTGCGCTGGTCGCGCTCGCGAAGCTGCTCGGGCCCGATATCCTCGCTCATGAGGAGCTTCAGCCAGTCGAGCAGTTCGGACGTGGAGGGCTTCTTCTTGAGGCCCGGCACCTCGCGCACCTCGAAGAACAGCCGCAGCGCCTCCTCGACGAGCCGCCGCTTGATGCCCGGGTAATGCACCTCGACGATGCGGGCCATCGTGTCGGGATCGGGAAACCGGATGTAGTGGAAGAAGCAGCGGCGCAGAAACGCGTCCGGCAGCTCCTTCTCGTTGTTGGACGTGATCACCACGATCGGGCGCTGCGCCGCCCGGATCGTCTCGCCGGTCTCGTAGACGTAGAACTCCATCCGGTCGATTTCGAGCAGAAGGTCGTTCGGAAACTCGATGTCGGCCTTGTCGATATCGTCGATCAGCAGCACGGGCCGCTTCTCGGCCATGAACGCATCCCAGAGCTTGCCGCGCCGGATGTAGTTCCGGATGTCGGACACGCGCGGGTCCCCGAGCTGCGAATCCCGCAGCCGCGATACGGCGTCGTATTCGTACAGGCCCTGCTGGGCCTTGGTGGTCGATTTGACATGCCAGGTGAGAAGCGGCGTGCCGAGCGCCCGCGCGATCTCCTCCGCCAGCACGGTCTTTCCCGTACCGGGCTCGCCCTTCACGAGCAGAGGACGCTCGAGAACGATCGCGGCATTCACCGCGACGTTCAGGTCCTCGGTGGCGACGTAGGTCTCCGTACCGGTGAAGCGCATGGGTGTCCGTATCCTGTCACAGAGGTCATAGGCCAAGCGGCGCACACGGAACAAGGCGCTCGGCCGCGGAGCGATGCGGGAGCGACGTTCTTGCCGCGAAACCTTGGGCAGCGATCGGTGTTTGCACCGCGACCATCATCATCCCTGAATTGGGAGCTTCGCGTGACTCGTTGGATACACTCGCTGGTGCTCGTCGCCGGCCTGATGCCGTTCGGCGTACTTGCCCAGAACGAACACCCGCTGCCGGACCCCACGACGCCGTCCGGCGCGCTGCAATACGACGCCCCGATCGCGAATGGCGGCGAGAACAAGCCTCCGATCCCGAGCTTCCTGAAGCGCGACCCCAACAAGGCGGGCGGACCGGCCAACGAGCTGAACACCGGGGACGCCCGCGCCTCCGAGCGGCTGCCCGGCGGGGACGCGGCGGGCGCCGCGACCGGGGCGACCCTGTACCATGGGAATTTCTGTGGCCTCGGAAACCGCGGCGACGACCTCCTTTCCACCGACCCGCTCGACGAGGCGTGCAAGCGGCACGACGAGTGCTTCGACCGGACCAATCGCGCCTGCAGCTGCAACGAATCGCTGCGGCAGGACGCGTATCGGGTTTCGGAGCTGAAGACCGCCTCCCGTGAACTCAGGGCACGCGCCGCGAACGTCGTGCTGGCTGCCCCGGCGATCGAGTGTCGGGCGCCCTAAGCCTGGGCGCCGGCTGGGCTTTGCCTGGCCGATGACGGGCGATTTCGTCTCCCTCCGGCAGGGCTGATGCTCTAGCTTGCCTGCGAGTCGGAACGGCGGCGCGATCGCCCCGCCGGCTTCTGCGGATCACAGGCAAGCGGATGGCGGCGCCGACGGCGGATATCGGGTCCTACAAGGAGATCATCCTCTTTCTGGCAACCGCGGGCGTCGTGGTGCCCCTGGCCACCCGCCTGCGGATCAGCCCCGTCCTGGGCTTCATCGGAGCCGGTGCCCTTCTGGGGCCGTATGGGCTCGGCCGCCTCACGGGCGACCTGCCCTGGCTGTCCTGGATCACCATCCCGAACCGCGCGGCGGTGTCGCATCTGGCGGAATTCGGGGTCGTCTTTCTGCTCTTCACCATCGGGATCGAGCTCTCGTGGGATCGCCTGCGGGTGCTGCGGCGGCTCGTCTTCGGGCTCGGGGGCGCCCAGGTCGTGGTCTGCTCGATGGTGCTTGCCGGGATCGGGCTGCTGCTCGGCATCAAGCCGGTCGCGGCCGTGCTGGGCGGGCTCGCGCTCGCGCTGTCCTCGACCGCGATCGTGATCCCCATCCTGGCCTCCCAGAAGCGGCTCGGATCGCCGACCGGGCGCTCGACCTTCGCGGTGCTGCTGTTTCAGGACCTGGCGGTCGCGCCCGTCATGTTCATGATCGCCGCGCTCGATCCCTCCGGCGGCGGGACCCTGCTCTGGAACCTGGTCCTGGCGCTCGGCCAGGCGGCCGTTGCGCTGGCCGTGATCGTGCTGGTGGGCCGGGTCGCGATGCGGCCGCTGCTGCACATCGTGGCCCAGACCGGCGGCTCCGAGCTGTTCATGGCCACCTCCTTGCTGATGGTGCTCGTGGCCGCGCTCCTGGCCGCCGCGAGCGGCGTCTCGATGGCGCTCGGCGCCTTCGTGGCCGGGCTGCTGCTCGCGGAAACGGAATATCGCCGCGCGATCGAGGCCGTGGTGGACCCGTTCAAGGGGCTCCTGCTCGGGGTCTTCTTCGTGTCGATCGGCATGGGGCTCGACGTCACGTCGCTGCTCGACCGGCCGCTCGTGATCCTGGCCTTTGCGGTCGGGCTTGTGGTGATCAAGGCCGGCATCATCGTCGGGCTGGCGCGGGTGTTTCGGCTGCCGCTGCGGGTCGGGATCGAGATGGCGCTGCTGCTCGCGCCCGGTGGCGAGTTCGCGTTCGTCTTGGTCGGCGCGGCGCTCGGCAGCCAGCTGCTTCCGGCGGATGTCGCTCAGGCCATCCTGGTCGTCACCACGGTCACCATGGTGCTGATCCCGATCCTCGCCCGGGTGGCGCGGCCGCTGAGCCGACGCATCGTGCCGGACAGCACGGCCGTGAACCAGACGAACCCGACGCCCGAGCCCGGGCGGGTCGTGATCGCCGGGTTCGGGCGCGTCGGGCAGCTGATCGCGGACATGCTGCGCCGCCACAACATTCCCTACATCGCGGTCGATTCCAATCCGGCCCTGGTCTTCGCGCAGCGCGAGGCGGGGCAGCCCGTCTTCTACGGCGATACGTCCTCGCCGTTGTTCCTGAAGACCTGCGCGATCGACACCGCCCGCGCGCTCGTCGTGACGCTCGACGCGCCGAGCGCCAGCGAGGCCGTGGTCGAAACCGTGCGCGGCTGGCGGCCGGACCTCACCATCGTGGCCCGGGCACGCGATGCCCGGCATGCGGCGCAGCTCTACCGCCTCGGCGTCACCGATGCGGTGCCGGAGACGATCGAGGCGAGCCTGCAGCTCTCGGAAGCGGTGCTCGTCGATCTCGGGGTCGCGATGGGGCCGGTCATCGCCTCCATCCACGAGCGGCGGGACGAGTTCCGCCGTGCCCTGCGGGGCGGGGGGGCCGGCGAGGCGGAGGGCGCGGCCCGCCGCCCGGGCGAGTTTCGGGCCCGCCGCTCCTCCGGCAAGCGCTGATCAGGCGGCGGCGGCCATCCGGCCGACGAGGCTCTCGAACAGCGGCTTGCCGTCCGTGCCGCCCACGAGCGGATCGACGAAGTTTTCCGGGTGCGGCATCAGGCCGAGCACGTTCCGGTTCTGCGAATAGATGCCCGCGATGGAATTGGTGGAGCCGTTGACGTTCGTGTCGACGGTCACCTCGCCATCCGGGTCGCAGTAGCGGAACGCGATCAGGCCGTAGCCTTCCAGGCGCGCCAGGGTCGTCGGATCGGCCGTGTAGTTCCCCTCGCCATGCGCCACGCAGATGTCGATCACCTGCCCGGCCTTGTAGTTGCGGGTGAAGGCCGTGTCCGACCGCTCCACCCGCACATGCTGGCGGTGGCAGATGAAGCGCAGCTTGGCGTTGCGCATCAGCACGCCGGGCAGAAGCCCCGACTCGCAGAGGATCTGGAAGCCGTTGCAGATGCCGAGAACGAGGCCGCCGCGCGCCGCGTGGGCCCGCACGGCATCCATGGCCGGTGACCGCGCCGCGATCGCCCCGCAACGCAGGTAATCGCCATAGGAGAAGCCGCCCGGCAGGACCGCGAGGTCGGTGCCGGCCGGGAGCTCGTGCTCGGCGTGCCAGACGCGGTGCACGTCGGCGCCGGAAAGGCGCAGCGCCCGCTCGACGTCGCGTTCGCGATTCGAGCCGGGGAAAACGATAACGGCGGCTTTCACCTGTCCGGCCTCCTTACGGATGTCCTTCGGTCGGCATCTCGGCATCCGCCGCCGCCTCGACCGTCGGGTCCTCGGACGAAGCCGCCTCGGCCGACGCCTTGCGGCCGCCCTGCCCCTCGGCGCCGTCCAGTTCGACGCGGAAATTCTCGATCACCGTGTTCGCCAGCAGCCGCTCGCAGGCCTGGCGCAGCGTCGCCTCGGCCTCCTCCGGCTCGTCGCTGGCGAGCTCGATGTCGAAGACCTTGCCCTGCCGCACGCCGAGCACGCCGCGGATGCCGAGCGAGGTCAACGCGCCCTCGATCGCCTTGCCCTGCGGATCGAGCACTCCAGATTTCAAGGTGACGGTAACGCGCGCTTTCATCGGATGTCCGGGCGGAAGGGAAGGCCGCTCTTACCGTGTCGAGGCGGCGCTTGTCATCCCGCCGGCGAAGGCGGCGCGATTGAGCCGGCCCGCGCCGCGCTCTAGAACGGAACGATGTTCCTGACCTTCTTCACGGAGCTGCGCGCCGCCAAGGTCCCGGTGAGCTTGCGCGAGTTCCTGACCCTCATGGGGGCGCTCGACCGCGACCTCGCCGAGAAGCGCGTGGACGAGTTCTATTACCTCGCCCGGGCGACGCTGGTGAAGGACGAGCGCAACCTCGACAAGTTCGACCGCGTCTTCGGCCAGGTCTTCAAGGGAATCGAGACGCTGGCCGGCGCGCTCGAGAAGGCCGAGATCCCGGAGGAATGGCTGCGCAAGATCGCCGAAAAATACCTCACGGAGGAGGAAAAGCGGCAGATCGAGGCGATGGGGTGGGACAAGCTCCTGGAGACCCTGAAGGAGCGGCTCAAGGAGCAGAAGGGCCGGCACCAGGGCGGCTCCAAATGGATCGGCACCGGCGGCACCTCGCCCTACGGCGCCTATGGGTACAACCCGGAGGGCATCCGGATCGGCCAAGACAAGAACCGCAACTTCCGCGCCGTGAAAGTCTGGGACAAGCGCGAGTTCAAGGATTACGACGACGACGTCGAGCTCGGGGTGCGCAACATGCGCATCGCGCTGCGCCGCCTGCGTCGCTTCGCCCGCACCGGCGCGGCCGAGGAGCTCGACCTCGACGGCACGATCCGCGAGACGGCCAACAAGGGCTATCTCGACGTGAAGCTCAGGCCCGAGCGGCGCAACGCCGTGAAGGTGCTGCTCTTCCTCGATGTCGGCGGCTCGATGGATTGGCACATCGAGAAGGCGGAGGAGCTGTTCTCCGCCGCCCGGCTCGAGTTCAAGCATTTCGAGCATTTCTACTTCCACAACTGCCCCTACGAGCGGGTCTGGAAGAACAATCGCCGCCGCCAATCCGAGGTGATTTCGACCCTCGACGTGATCCGCACCTACCCGTCCGATTACCGCGCCGTCTTTGTCGGGGACGCCTCGATGAGTCCCTACGAGATCGTTATGCCGGGCGGCTCCGTGGAGCACTGGAACGAGGAAGCGGGCCAGGTCTGGATGCAGCGGCTGCTCGGCCATTTCCACAAGGCCGTCTGGCTCTCGCCCGTGCCGCAGAACCATTGGGGCTACACCCAGTCGATCGGCCTCATGCGCCAGCTGATGGGCAACCGCATGTTCCCGCTGACCCTCGAAGGGCTCGATGGCGCCATGCGCGAGCTGGTACGCTGAAAACCTTGCGCCAGAAGGCCGCAGGCACCACGTCAGGCGCAGAGTGACATCACGACATCAACAGACAGGCCCGTCCCCCCTGCCCTCGCGGGAGGAACTGGCCGCTTTCATCGCGAGCGCACCCGGCAAGGTCGGCAAGCGCGAGATCGCACGGGCCTTCAACCTCGGCAGCTCCGATCGGATCTGGCTCAAGGACGCTCTCCGGGCGCTGGAGGACGACGGCGTGCTCGCGCGCCGCGGCAAGCGGCTGCGCGCCAACAGCGCCCTCCCCTCCGTGACGGTCGCGGAGATCACCGGGCGTGACCGCGACGGCGAGCTGATCGCCGAACCGACGGAGTGGGATCCGGAAGCCGGCGCGAAGCCAAAGATCGTCATCATGCCCGGTCGGCGCCTGCCGCCGGGGATGCGGGCTGCCGGCATCGGCGACCGCATTCTCGTCCGGGTCGATCCGCGCGCTGGCGACGGCGGGGCGCATCCGGGGCGGATCGTGAAGGTCCTGCCCAAGGAGCGCACCGATGTGCTCGGCGTGTTCCGCGCCCTCGCGTCGGGCGGCGGCCGGATCCTGTCCGTCGAGAAGAAGGCGCAGGGCCGCGAGGTCATGGTCGCCGAGGCCGACCAGAACGGCGCGCGCGAC
>JAQGJZ010000421.1 GCA_028290385.1 Enterovirga sp. | reverse complement strand
TCTTCGTCGCCACCGGCGTGTTCATCGCCGCGACGCTTGTCTCGCTCGCGGTGCATTTCTGGCTCGTGCGGCGGCTGCCGATCATGCCGCTCGTTTCCGGCGTCGTCGTGCTGGTGTTCGGCGGGCTGACGCTATTTTTGCAGGACGAGCTCTTCATCAAGCTGAAGCCCACGATCGTGAACACGATGTTCGGGCTCATCCTGCTCGGCGGGCTGTATTGGCGGAAGCCGATCCTCGCCGTGGTCCTCGATTCCATGCTGGACCTCACCGAGGAGGGCTGGCGCAAGCTCACGCTGCGCTGGGCGCTGTTCTTTTTCGTGCTGGCGATCCTGAACGAGGTCGTCTGGCGCACGCAGACCACCGATCTCTGGGTGAAGTTCAAGGTGTTCGGCATCATGCCGCTCACGGTCATCTTCGCCCTGGCGCAGACGCCGCTCCTCATCCGGCACGAGGCGAAGCGCGACCCGGCCCCCGCCGCCCGGGGCTGATGCGCGGGCGCGGGGCAGGCCGGCGGGCGCCGGAGGCCGATCTCGCGGTGGCGGACGCCGCCCCGCCCGGGCCGGAGCTCTGCCCGCTCTGCGAGCGGCCGATCCCGCCTGGTGCCAAGGCCAGCCGGCACCATCTTGTGCCGAAGCTGAAGGGCGGGGCGCGCAAGCCGACGGTGCGCCTGCACCAGATCTGCCATTCGGCGATCCATGCCCGGTTCTCGGAAGCCGAGCTCGCGCGCCGGCTGTCGGAACCCGCGAGCCTGAAGGCGGAGCCCGAGCTCGCCCGCTTCATCGACTGGGTCCGGACCAAGCCCGACGACTTCCACGCGCCGACCCGGCAGACGGCCAAGCGGAAGGCGGAGCGGCCGCGGCGCTAGTTCGCGGCCGCCTTCTTCACCTGCTCCAGGAAGCCGGGCAGGGCCTCGGGCGTGAGCGGGCCGACATGCTTGTAGCGGATCGTGCCGTCGCGCCCGATCACGAAGGTTTCGGGCACGCCATAGACCCCGAACTCGATTGCGGTCCGGCCGCTTTCGTCCGCGCCGACGGCCCCAAAGGGGTTGCCGAAGGTGCCGAGGAAGCGCCGGGCGTTCTCGGCCTTGTCCTTGTAGTTGAAGCCATAGAGCCGGAGCGACGGGTTCTTCGCCAGCTCCATCAGCACCGGATGCTCGATGCGGCACGGCGCGCACCAGGACGCCCAGACGTTCAGAACCGTGACCTTGTCGCCCTTCAGCGAGGCGGTCGAGATCCCGGCGATTGGCTCGCCGGCCGGCCCGCGCAAGCCCTCGACGGGCGGCAGCTCGAACGCCGGGACAGCGCGGCCGACCAGCGCGGAGGGGAGCCTCGACGGGTCGCCCGAATAAAGGCGGGCCATGAGCAGGGCCGCCAGCCCGGCGAAGATCAGCACGGGCACGAGGTAGAGCAGGCGGGAAACGCGGCGGGGCGCCTCCGGTCCGGCATCCGGCACGGGGGCGGAGGGAGTGTCAGACACGACCCGTCTCCTGGCCCGGCGCCGCGGCTCCGGCCGCTTCCAGCCGGGCGAGCGCCCGCCGCTGGGCGCGGTGATCCAGCACGGCCCGCAGCACGAGCGCGACCGCGATCACGGTCGTGATCCCGTACGCAGACCAGATGAACACGGCATGGCGTCCGGCCTCGGCCATCATGCGGCGGCCCGTTCCAGCCGCTCCGCCTGGAGCAGCGTCAGCCGGCGGACGCGCCGGCGCAAAATTTCGGTGCGCATTCCGGCGAGGTGTAGCGCCGTGCCGAAGCACGTGAAGGCGAGGGCCATGGCGAAGAGCGGCCTCAGCATCGCGGGATCGACGAGCGGCCCGCCGACGCGGAACACGGAGGCGCCCTGGTGCAGGGTGCTCCACCACTCGACGGAGAATTTGACGATCGGGATGTTCACGGCCCCGACCAGCGTCAGGATCGCGACCGCCCGGGCGGCCCGGCCGGGATCGTCGAGCGCCCGCCAGAGCGTCAGGATCCCGCAATACATGAGGAAGAGCACCAGCACGGAGGTGAGCCGCGCGTCCCAGACCCAATAGGTGCCCCACATCGGCTTGCCCCAGAGCGACCCGGTGACGAGGCAGACGAGCGTGAAGGCGGCCCCGATCGGGGCGGCGGCGCGCTGCGAGACATCCGCGAGCGGATGGCGCCAGACGAGCGTGCCGAGCGCCGACACGGCCATGATCGAATAGAACAGCAGGGAGAGCCACGCCGCTGGCACGTGGATGTACATGATCCGGACGGTCTCGCCCTGCTGGTAATCGGCCGGGGAGGCGAGGAACGCGAGATACAGACCATAGGCGCCGAGCAGCGCGGCCGCGACGGCGAGCACCGGCAGCGCGTAGCCCGACACGCGCATAAAGGTCGCAGGATTGGCGAGCCGCGTCAGCATGCTGCTTCGCTAATGGCGCCCGCCTGTGCCTGCAATGGGACCTGGAGCCTCATTCACCGCCGCCCCTGAGCGCCGCCGCCGCCCCGATGCAGCCGATCGCGCCCGTGGCCAGGGTCAGGGCGGCCAGGATCGTCAGCGCCTGGGCGCTGGCCGGATTGGTCGGGTCCCCCGCCGCGACGCCGAAGATCAGCGTCGGCACCATCAGGGGAACGACGAGGATTGCGATCACCAGGCCGCCGCGCCGGATCGACGCGGCTAGCGCCGCCCCGATCGCGCCCGCGAAGGTGAGCGCGGGGGTGCCGATGAGCAGCGAGAGCGCCGTGCGGGCCAGAGCCGCCGGCTCGAGCGCGACGAGCAGCCCGAAGAGCGGGGCGAAGACCGCGAGCGGCAGGCCGGTCGCGAGCCAGTGCGCCGTAGCCTTGGCGAGGACGACCACCTCGAACGGGGCAGGGGAAAGCCGCATCAGGTCGAGCGAGCCGTCCTCCTCGTCCGCCTGGAACAGCCGGTCGAGGCCGATCAGGGTGGCGAGCACGCCCGCGATCCACAGGATGGCCGGCCCGATGCGGGACAGGAGGTTCAGGTCCGGCCCGAGCCCGAAGGGAATGAGCGTTACCACCATCAGAAAAAAGACGAGGCTCAGCCCGCCCGCCCCGCCGACACGCGTTGCGAGCGCCAGGTCGCGCCGCACCAGTGCCAGGAAGGTCCGCATCATGCGCCGAGCCTGAATTCGCGCGCGCCCTCGATCGGCAATGGCGCGTGGGTGGCGGCGAGGATCAGCCCGCCGCCGCCGAGATGCTCGGCCATGATGCCGGCGAGCAGCCCCTGCCCGGCGGCATCGAGCGCGGTCAACGGCTCGTCCAGCAGCCAGAGTGGGCGCTGCGCGACGAGAAGCCGGGCGAGCGCGACGCGCCGCCGCTGCCCGGCCGACAGGAACGCGACCGGCAGATGGGCGGCGCCCGGCAGCCCCACCCGGGCGAGGGCCTCGTCCGTGCCGAGGCGCGGCCCGCCGAGGATGGAAGCCGCGAAGGCAAGGTTTTCCTCGGCCGTGAGGGAGGCCTTGAGCCCGTCACGGTGGCCGACGAGGTGGAGGCATTCGGACAACGAGCGCTCGCCGATGCCGGTGGCCCGGATCTCGCCGGCGTGGCGCGGGACGAATCCCGCGATCGCCGCGATCAGCGTCGACTTGCCGGCGCCGTTGCGGCCCGTGACCGCGAGGGCCTCGCCCGGTCTGAGCGTGAAGGAAAGGCCGTCGAAGACGCGCCGTCCTGCGCGCCGGCAGGCGAGATTGTCGACCGCGAGCTGCAAGAAGGGTCCTCGGGCGGGTGCTCTGGCGCGGCTTACAGCAAGAACCGGGGCGCTGTCCCGACGCGCTAGGTGGCTGGGCGCGGGCTGAGCGCCCGCACGCCCATCAGGGCCAGCCCGCAGACCGCGCCGGAAATGAGCGCGAGCGCCCACAAGCCCTGTGCCGCGAGGGCGGCCGCGCAGGCCCACAGGATGGACGAAAACGCTTCCGCGAAGGTGGCGATGCGCGAGGAGGTCTGCCGGCGCCGAAACTGGCTCCGGCGTGCCTGCGAGCGGAACCAGAGCTGGATCGCCGTGGCCGCCGCCGCCGCGAGCGCGATGCCCCCCGCCGCCACGAGCGCGATGGCGGGCGAAAGCGCCGCGATCACGATGATGAAGGGCGCGGCCGCGATCCCGACGGCGCCGAGCACGGCCTCGATCTTGGCCCGGACGATCTGCCCGGGGGAGACCGGCGCCGTGTGAACGAGATCGGGCGCATCCTCGCCCGAGACGGCGAGCCAGGCGAGGCCGCCCGCCAGCTGGCCCGAGGCCATGACCAGCACCGGGACCAGCACGGCCGGGGCGTTCGGCCCATCACCGAAGCTGCGCCAGAGAAGCAGCGCCGCCGGCAACAGGTAGAGGATCTGCATCAGGGTCTGCGAGATCAGCCACGGGTCGCGGCGCAGGAGCACCCATTCCTTCTCCCGCAGCACGCGCGCGGGCGTTCGGCTGCGGAAGCGGGCGTGCGCTGCGGGCCCGGACGGAGACTGCGCCGCGACGCCGGCCGCCGCCGCCGCATAGGTCGCGAAGCGTGGGGCCACGATGGCGGTCGTGAGCGTCAGCAGGGCGAGGGACCCGGCCAGAAGCAGCGCGAGGCTCGTCCCGTCGCCGAGCAGGGCGCGAGCCGGGATCCACACGAGGCTGTCGGGCGGCGGCGCCCGGGCGACGAGCCACTCGGAGCCGAGCAGCGCAAGCCGCGAGGGGTCGTCGAAGGATAGGATTGCGGCGGCCTGAACGGTGATCGCAAAGGCGGCGCCGATGATGGCGGCGACGACCTGGGCGATGAAGCGCGTCCGGGCGGCGCCGAAGAGGCGGAACATGGCGGCCGTGATCGCAACCGCGACCGCGGCGGCCAGCGCCCCGAGCGAGGCCAGAGCGAGGTAGCTCAAGAGCCACCGCGGACCGTCGAGCACGACCAGGACGTCGAGAACCGGCATGGCGAGGACGATTGCGATGAGCGATGCCCCGGCCGCGATGCCGGCGATGCGGACGGCGAACAGGTGCTGGGCCGGCATCGGCGACGACAGGATCAGGTCGATGTCGCCGCGGGCGTAGAAGGCCCGGGTAACGGATTCGATCCCCTGCGAGAGAAGCAGGCACCAGGACAGGAGGGCGCTGCCCGTGACCAGGGTGAGAATGCGGGGATCGGGCCCGATCCCGTCCCGCAGCGCCGGGTTCAGGACGCTGTAGGCGAGCAGGTGAAAGAAGCCGAACAGCAGCACGAGGATCGTCCCGCCGATAAGGCGGCGCCGGAGCGACCCCCCGAACAGGATCGCGGCCGCGTCCCGCCAAGAGAGCCGGAACTCGTGCCGGGCGAACCAGAGGAGGGAGGATCGCGTCATGCGGCGAGGCGGCCGTCGCCGACGAGCTGGAGGAACACGTCCTCCAGGCTGGAGCCGCCCGTGCCGGCCTGGCATCGCAACTCCTCCAGCGTACCCTCGGCGATCAGGCGCCCGCGCGCGATGACCCCGATGCGTTCCGCCATGCGCTCGGCGACTTCGAGGATGTGCGTGGTCATGATGACGCTGGTGCCGGCCCGGACCCGCTCGAGCAGCACGTCCTTCACGATGCGGGCTGCCGCGGCATCGAGGCCGGTCAGCGGCTCGTCCAGGATGATCAGGCGAGGGTCGTGAACAAGCGCGCCGGCGAGCGCCACCTTCTGGCGCATGCCCTTCGACAGGCCCTCGCAGCGCCGGTTGGCCTCCCGTTCGAGGCCGAGCCTGCGGATGAGCTCGTGTGCCTCGGCCTCGGCCACGGGGGCCGGCATGCTCCACAGCCCGGCGACGAACTCCAGATATTCGAGCGGCGTCAGCTTGTCGTAGACCATGGGCTCGTCGGACACCCAGGCGACGAGCCGCTTGGCCGCGACGGGATCCGCGAGGGCATCGACCCCGCCGACCCGGATCGACCCCGCATCGGGGCGGATGAGGCCCGCGACCATCCTGAGCGTCGTGGTCTTGCCGGCACCGTTCGGGCCGAGCAGCGCGTAGAAGCGGCCCGCCTCCACCGTGAGATCGAGACCGTCGACCGCCGGGCGGTCGAAGGTCTTCGTGAGGCCGCGGATCGCGAGGGCCGGCACGGGCGAGGGGGACATGCGAGGCTCCAGACGGAACCGTCCAGCCTTGGCACAGCCGGGTTGCGCGGCAATGAACGCGATCCCCCGAATCGGGTCGAACCCGCCGGCCTGCCGCGCTGTGGCCGCAAAGTCCCGCCAGGAGGGAGGGAGGCTAAGTACAGGGCCGCTGCGGCGCGTGTTAACGCACGGTTAACCAGCCGACCCAAGTGGGTGGCGTTGCAGTAAGGTCCAGGTAAGGCTAACGAACCTAAGTAACGGGGCAGAGGTCCGACGGCCGATCGGATCCGAGTAGCGGGGTCAGTATATGAAGCGCCTCCTTGCCGGAGCGGCACTCTCGCTTGCGCTTGCCGCCTGCAACGATCAATACGCTTCCACCGGTCGCTCGCTCGTTCCGATCCCGTCGCAGACGATCGCGCTCATGTCCTCCAAGGGCATGACCCCGAAGGACCCGATCCTGGTCCGGGTGTTCAAGAAGGAATCCGAGCTCGAGGTCTGGAAGCGCACGGTCGATGGCGAATACGCGCATCTGAAGACCTTCCCGATCTGCCGCTGGTCCGGGCAGCTGGGCCCGAAGCGCCGCGAAGGCGACCGGCAGGCGCCGGAGGGTTTTTATACGATCACGCCCGGGCAGATGAACCCGAACTCCTCCTATTACCTGTCGTTCGATACCGGGTTTCCGAACGCCTATGACAAGGTGCACGGCGGCACGGGTTCATACCTGATGGTGCACGGCAGCTGCTCGTCCCGCGGCTGCTACGCCATGACCGACGAGGGCATCGCCGAGGTTTATGCGCTGGCGCGCGAGGCCTTCGCGGCCGGCCAGAAGGGATTCCAGTTCCAGGCCTATCCGTTCAAGATGACGGCCGAGAACCTGGCCAAGTTCCGGCACGATCCGAACATGCCGTTCTGGCGCAACCTCAAGGAAGGCGACGACGTCTTCGAGGTCACCAAGCGCGAAGCCAAGGTCGCGGTCTGCGGCGGACGCTACGCCTTCAACACGGTCGGGAACGGCTGTGCGCCCGATCCGACGCTCGCCCCGGTGCTCGCGCAGAAGGACGACCAGGACCGCAAGCAGGTTGCCGAGCTCATTGCCAAGGGCACGCCCGCGACGCGGCTCGTCTACGCCGATGGCGGGCAGCACGAGAGCTTCCGGCAGACCACCTTCGCGGCCTTCGACGGCAACAGCCGCGCCGGCGGCAACGTGAGCCGCCCGGAGGCGCTCGCCCAGGGGCCGCAGGAGATCGCCATCGACGGGCCGGAAACCTCCACGGCGCGCGCCGCGACGGTGCTCGCCTCGGCCGTGTCGTCGCGCAAGCCGGCCACTGTTAAGGTGGCAACCTCGGATCGGACGCGGCCCGAGCCTGCGAGCCTCGTGGTCGCCAAGGCTGAGCCGCCGCCGCCGCGCCGGACGCCGGCCTCCGCCGCCCCGGCGAAGCTGCAGCCCGCCGCGATTCCGGCGAAGCCGCAGGCCGCGGCCGCCAAGCCCGAGCGGCACGTGGGCACGGCCGGCTTCGCCAAGTCGGCCGCCTATGTCGGCCCGCGGCCCGGCGGCTTTTCACGCAACTGAGCCTTCCCGACAGGGAATCATGATGGACGGCGGCCGCGGGCGCCGTTTTCATGTCGGCCTCCTGTTGAGGGCCCATCTCGGCTGTGTCGCAGTTCTGCAACATGCTGCTGCGAACAAGTTGAGCAAAGCACAGTTTGCCTAAGAACAGAGCAATTGCTCACCAATTCTCTTTGTCGATTGGAAGACGACCCGGCACCGTCCTGGCCTGAAGACGCACAACACGCGTCGGAGGGGTCACGATGGGCGCGGCGGGTGTGACGAGGTTGTTTGCGGCGATCGGCGGGGCGGCGCTGTTGGCCGGGAGCGCAGCGGCCGCGGATCTGATCGCGAAGGCGCCTCAGCCAGCGGTGCCCGAGGTCTGCAAGGCGACGCTGCTGGGCCCGTCCTTCGGGCCGACCATCAAGGCCAACCCGGATCCGTTCTGCTTCCCGAGCCCGATCGGCGACATCTATGTGGGCGGGGCCCTCACGGGCTACGCCTACACGCAATCCAACCCGACGCTGTTCACGACGCTGCCGGGCGTGCCGTTCTCGTCCGATCGCGGCGACCGGGTCGACTTCACGAACATCCAGGGCTGGATCCAGAAGGCGGACGGCCCGTTCCAGTTCTTCGTGCAGGCCGGCGCCTATTCGATCCCGGGCCTCGGCCTTCCCATCTACAACACCTTTACGCAGACGGACGCGCTCTTCACGCCGCTGCCGATCGCGTACGGCAAGTTCGTCATCAACGACATGTGGTCGATCCAGGGCGGCCGCATGCCGACGCTGATCGGCAGCGAGGCGCCGTTCACGTTCCAGAACATCAACATCAGCCGCGGCCTCCTCTTCAACCAGGAGAACGTGATCAATCAGGGCGTGCAGGTGAATTTCGCGAACGGGCCCTTGTCGGTCTCGGTCGCGGGCACGGACGGGTTCTTCTCCGGCGACATCACCTGGTTCACGGGTGCCGTGACCTACAAGCTGAACGACAGCAACACGGTCGGCATCAACGGCGGTCTCAACCTCGGCCGGCAGAACACCTTTCTGCGCAGCTTCCATTACCAGTTCGCGACCCCGAACTTCCTGCAGAACAGCGGTATCCTGAGCGTCAACTACACTTATTCCAACGGCCCGCTGACCATCACGCCCTATGTCCAGTTCACCAACGTGGAGCGCGACCCGGGCATCGGCATCTTCGCCACCGCCTCGACCTATGGCGGCGCGATCCTCGCGGTCTACAGCTTCACGGACAATTTTTCGCTCGGCGGCCGCCTCGAATACATCGAGCAGAGCGGCAGGCCGACCG
>JAQGJZ010000405.1 GCA_028290385.1 Enterovirga sp. | reverse complement strand
AATCCGGCATCCCACCCGATCCAGTCGCAGCGGTTAGATAGCTATGTTAGGTAGCAATCAGGATATCGATGGCTTGGAGTAGGCGGCATGCTGCGCAGCGGGGCTGAGTACCTGGAAGGGCTTCGGGATGGGCGCCGGGTCTATGTCGGCGGCGAGCTCGTGCGGGACGTCACGACTCATCCGGCGTTTCGGAACACGGCTCGTTCCTTCGCGGATCTGTTCGACCAGAAGCAATCGGCCGAACACGTCGACCAGATGTCCTACGAGGAAGCCGGCGAGCGCTTCTCCGTGTGGTACCTGCAGCCGAAAAGCCGGGACGATCTGCGCAAGCGCATGGCGGGCCACCGCCAGATGGCAAAGTGGTCCTACGGCCTGCTGGGCCGCTCGCCGGACCACGTGGCAAGCTTTATCGCCGGCCTCGCGATGCACCCGGAGCTGTTCGAAGCCAACCGGGCGGGCTTCGGCAGCAACCTGACGGCCTATTACGACCACATGCGCCGCAACGATCTGTTCGCGAGCTATGTCGTCATCAGCCCCCAGGGCGCCCGCAACCCCGCCCTGTACCACCGCGAGGGCAAGCCCGTTCCGGCCCTGCAGGTCACCAAGGAAACGGATGACGGCATCGTGCTGAACGGCGTCAAGATGCTGGGCACCGGTGCCGTGTTCTCGGACGTCACCTGGGTCGGCAATCTGCTGCCGCTCGCGCCCGATCAGTCCTCGCAGGCGATCACCTGCGTGGTGCCCATGGGCGCCCCGGGCGTTTCGGTGTGGGCGCGCAAGCCGTTCGAGCGGCACGCGCTTGGGCCGCTCGACAATCCGTTCTCGTCCCGCCTCGACGAGTCGGACGGGGTCGTCGTGTTCAAGGACGTGAAGGTTCCTTGGGAGCACGTCTTCCTGCTCGATGACGTGCGCATGTCCCGCGAGATGTACTTTCAGACGCCCTCGCACGTCATGGGCAATCACCAGGCGGTTGTCCGCTTTCTGGAGAAGCTCCGTCTCATCCTGGGCATCGCCTACAAGGCCGCCGAGCTGAACGACGTCGTTCAGGTTCCGGCCGTGCGCGAAACGCTCTCGAAGCTCGCGGCCTCCGAGGCCGGCCTGAAGGCCATGATCTCGGGCTCCATCGAGGATGCCGAGACGCTGCCGAACGGCTTCATGCACGTGAACCGGCGCGAGCTCTACTCGGCGTTGCTGTGGTGCACCAACAACTACCACCTCGTCGCCGAGACGGTGCGTGAGATGCTGGGAGCCGGCCCCTTCCAGATGCCGGCCGATGCCACCTTCCTGACCGATCCGGACCTCCGGGCGACGTTCGACGAATACTGGGCCGGCACCAGCGGCACCGCCGAGGAGCGCTTCAAGTTCATGAAGCTGGCCTGGGACTATCTCGCGTCCGAGCTCGCGAGCCGGCACGGCCAGTACGAGCGGTTCTACGCGGGCCCGCAATTCGTCCACGCGTTCTACAATTTCGGCAACGCGCCCTGGAGCGAGCTCAAGGCCCCGGTCGAGGAGATCATGGCCGGGATGGTGGTGCCGCCCGCCGGGCAGCCGAGTTCCGCAGTGAAGCAAGTCGCCTGACTCGGCTGCGGCCCTCATGAAGGCTCCGGATTTCGCCTATCTGCGTCCGGGATCTCTGGACGAGGCACTCGCGCTGCTCGCAGCGGACGCGGACGCCATTCCCCTGGCGGGCGGGCAAAGCCTGCTCGCCTCACTCAACATGCGCCTGTCTGCGCCGAGCGCGCTCGTCGACATCGGGCGGCTGGCGGAACTGCGCGGCATCGAGCTGACCGAGGACGGGGTTGTGCGGATCGGCGCCCTGACGCGGCATGTCGAGCTGCTCGGCTCGCCTCTGGTGGCGGAGCACCTGCCTCTCGTTGCCGCCGCCATGCACCACGTCGCGCACGCGGCCGTGCGCAACCGCGGCACGATCGGCGGCAGTCTCGCCAATGCCGACCCGGCGGCCGAGCTCCCGGCCTGCATGCTGGCGCTCGGCGCCGAGGTCGTCCTGGCCAGCCCGTCCGGGTGGCGCAGCGTTCCGGCGACGCGCTTCTTTCGCGGCATCTTCGAGACGGACCGGGCGCCCGGCGAGCTCATCGTCGAGATCCGGGTGCGGCCGCAATCGCCGCGCCAGCGCTGGACCTTTCTGGAGCTGGCGAGGCGGCGTGGCGACTTCGCCATGATCGGGCTCGCGGGCGTGCTCGACCTTGCCGACGCGACACCGAGCGCGGCCGAGTTCGTGTTCTTCGGCGCGAGCCAGCCGCCCACCCGGGCCCGAAGCCTGGCCGCGGCCATCCTGGGCCAAGCCTTTCCGCCCGCAACGGGTGGATGGATCGAGGATGCGGTGGGAGCCGATCTCGACCGCGTCGACGCACCTGGGCTCAGGGCCGACACGAAGCTCAGGCTCGCAGCCGTTCTGGCCCGGCGCGCGCTGGCGCAACTCTCGCATCCGCCTGCCGGATTGCTCGCCGCATGCGGCCCTCCCGGGCGCTCGCCGCACGCAGGAGCCCGCCCCGCATGACGGCGCGCCGCAGCCGGATCGGCCTCATCCTGACGGGCGGGACCATCGATTCCCTCGGCCTCTCTCGGCTCGACCTCGGCTGGTACATCGAGGCGGGCCTGAAGCTTCCCGCGGCCGATCTCCTCGCGCGCGTGCCCGAGCTCGATGCGATCGCGGACGTGGAGCAGGTGCCGTTCCGGCGCCTGCCGAGCCATGCCCTGGCCTCGTCGGATTGGCTGGACCTGCTCCGCCTGCTCGAGACCCTGCTCGAGCAGGACGGGTACGACGCCGTGGTGGTCACGCACGGCACCAACACGCTGGAGGAGACGGCCTACTTTCTCCACCTCGCGCTGAAGACAAACAAACCCGTCGTGCTCACGGGTGCGATGCGGCCGGCCTCCGCGGTCAGCGCCGACGGCTACCTCAATCTCATCAACGCGGTGCGGGTCGCGGCCGAGCCGGCCTCGCATGGCCGCGGCTGTCTGGTGGTGATGAACGACACCATCTTCGACGCCCGCCACGTGACAAAGGCGTCGACCTATCGGGTCGAGGCGTTCGATGGGCGCGACGTCGGTCCGCTCGGCTTCGCCGATGCGGACGGGCGCGTCGTCTATTACCACCGCGCGGACCGCACCGAGCGTGCCGGCGGCGAGTTCGCCCTCGCCGGCCTGGAGGTGCTGCCGCGGGTCGACGTGGTGGTGTCCTATGTCGGCGCGGACGGCGCCATGATCCGCGCCGCGGCGGCTGCGGGCGCGCGCGGCATCGTCAGCGCCGGGACGGGCGCCGGGCGTCCGACGCCGGCGGAGGACGACGCCTTCGACGAGATCCATCGCGACAGCGGTGTGCTCATGTGCCTGTGCAGCCGGGTCGGTTCCGGGCGCAGCGTCCGCAGCCCGGGCCTGGCCCGCCGCGGCTTCGTGGCGGGCGACAATCTCCAGCCCTGGAAGGCCCGGGTCCTGCTGTCGCTCGCGCTCACGAAGACCGCCGAGCCCGACGCCGTGCAGCGCCTCTTCGACACCTTTTGACACAACGGCCGGCGCAAGCGCGCGATTTGGGAGTGAGCGGATGAAAGCGGATCTGGTGGTGAAGAACGGCTGGGTCGTCACGCCCGAGCACACGTTCCGGGGCGGCGTTGCGATCTCGGACGGCAAGTTCGTCGCCATCGGTACCGACGAGTCGCTGCCGGAGGGCCGCGAGACGATCGACGTCGGGGGCAATCACATCCTGCCCGGCCTGATCGACGCGCACGTCCATTTCCGCGACCCGGGCATGACTCACAAGGAGGATTTCGGCACCGGCTCGACCGCCGCGGTCTGCGGCGGCATC
>JAQGJZ010000400.1 GCA_028290385.1 Enterovirga sp. | reverse complement strand
GCCGCGCCCGTCCGCGATCAGTTGATCGGCTTGATGCTCGACAGGATCACGTCGATGTCCTTGCCGACCTTGGCCTGCTCCTCGTCGGAGCCCCAGATCGTCAGCATGATCACGCGGTCCTTGCCGGCCGGGATGAAGGCGAAGTTGACGTTGGTGGGGCCGTTGTCGTCCTTCGCCTTGAACTTGAGCACGGAGCCCTTCACGCCGTTGAAGTCGAGCTCCATCTCCTCGGGCTTGCCGAGCGTCTTGATGTTGTTGTCCTGGAGCCATTGCTTGTTCAGGTCCGTCATGGCCTTCACGCGCTTGCCTTCGGCGTATTCCACGTAGAAGGCGACGTCCTTCTCCGGCGAGGTCGCCGAATAGCCGAAGTCGATCTCCTGCATCGTCCAGGTGTTCGGGATGGTGAGCGTGACCGCCGGATCGTCGGTCGGAACGGCGAGGTTCTTGGCCCAGGCAGACGACGCGAAGGCGGCCGCCAGGGCGGCGCCGAGAAGCAGTTTTCTCATGAGATTGTCCTAGGCTCGGGGCGCCGTCTTCGATGCGATCTCCCCAGGGATCGCGCGGCTGCGAGCCGGATAGGGCGCGCGACAAACCCGGTCAATACTGGGAACAGCTCCGTTCCGTGGACGATGAACGAAGTGGCGCCAAGTTCTACACGCTGCCGACGGTCTTCAGCCGCACGCGGGGATGAATTTCCGCCTGGCCGAGAACCGGCGTCTCGCGGCGGAAGCGCTCGATGATGGAGCGCACATAGGGCCGGGCGCTGGACGAGGTCACGAGCACCGGCATCTCGCCCATCCGGGCCGCGTCCTCGAAACGCTCGCGGACCGCGGTGACGAACTCGCCGAGCCGCGAGGGCTGCATGGCGAGGTGGCGCTCCTCGCCATGGCCCACGATGGAATCGAGAAACGCCGATTCCCAGGCGGGCGACAGCGTGACGATGGGCAGGTGCCCGTCCGGCGAGGCGTATTGCGCGCAGATCTGCCGGGCGAGGCGCATGCGGACATGCTCGGCGATGTCGCGCGGGTTCTTGGCCACGCCGACCACGTCGGCGACGCCTTCGAGGATCGTCCCGAGGTCGCGGATGGAGACGCGCTCGGCGAGCAGCAGCTGCAGGACGCGCTGGATGCCGGTGGTCGAGATCTGGGAGGGCACGATCTCGCGCAGCAGGTCGCCGTGCTCCTTGGGCAACTCCTTCAGGAGCTTCTGCACCTCCACATGGGAGAGAAGCTCGGCCGTGTGCCCCTTGATGACCTCCGTCAGGTGGGTCGAGATGACGGTCGCCGAATCCACGACCGTGTAGCCGCGCAGCGACGCTTCCTCGCGCAGCACGTCGTCGATCCAGGTCGCCGGCAGGCCGAAGGTCGGCTCCAGCGTGTGCTGGCCGGGAAGCTGCACCTGGCCGCCCATCGGGTCCATGGCCATCGACAGGCCCGGGAACACCCGTCCGGTTCCGGCCTCCACCTCCTTGACCCGCACGATGTAGGTGTTCGGATCGAGCGTGACGTTGTCGAGAATGCGGACGGAGGGCATCACGAACCCGAGCTCGGAGGCGAGCTGGCGGCGGATCGCCTTGATCTGCTCCGTGAGCCGGTCGCTGCCGCCCGTGCCGTTCACGAGGGGCAGCAGCGCGTAGCCGATCTCGATCTTCAGATCGTCGATCTTCAGGGATTCGGAGATCGGTTCCTCGGCGGGAGCCCCGGCCGTGCCCGCATGGCCGGCTGCGGCGGCCGCCGCCACGGCCTTCGCGTCGTTCTGCTTGTCGAGCTTGTAGGCGAGCCAGCCGGCCGCGCCGGCCAGCGCCGCAAACGGCAGGATCGGGATGCCGGGCAGAAGCCCGATGCCGGCCATCACGGCGGCCGACATGCCGAGCGCCTTCGGATAATGCGCGAACTGCTTGTGCAGGGCGCCGGCCGCCGCGCCGCGCACGCCCGCCTTGGACACGAGGAAGCCCGCCGCGATCGACACGATGAGCGCCGGCACCTGGCTGACGAGGCCGTCGCCGGCCGTCAGCAGCGTGTAGCTCTGTGCCGCCTGGCGGAACGAGAGCCCCTGCTGGGCGACCCCGATGATGATGCCCCCGACCACGTTGATGAATGTGATGAGCAGCGCCGCGATGGCGTCGCCGCGCACGAATTTCGAGGCGCCGTCCATCGCGCCGTAGAAGGCGGATTCGTCTTCCAGGGTCTTGCGGCGCTCGCGCGCGGTCTCCTGGTCGATGAGGCCGGCCGAGAGGTCGGCGTCGATCGCCATCTGCTTGCCCGGCATGGCGTCGAGCGTGAAGCGCGCCGCGACCTCCGCGATGCGGCCCGAGCCCTTCGTGATCACGACGAAGTTCACGATGATCAGGATCGCGAACACGATCACGCCGATCACGAAGGATCCGCCCATCACGAAGTTGCCGAAGGCCTCGATGACGTGGCCGGCGGCGGCCCCGCCCTCGTGGCCATGCGCCAGGATGAGGCGCGTCGAGGCGAGGTTCAGGGCGAGCCGGAACATCGTCGCGATGAGGAGCACGGTCGGGAAGATCGAGAATTCGAGCGGGTTCTCGATGAACAGCGCCGTCATCAGGATGAGGACGGACAGGATGATCGAGAGCGCGAGCAGAAGGTCGAGCACCAGCGCCGGCAGCGGAAAGACGAGCACCACCAGGATGCCCATCACGCCGACGGCGAGCAGGATGTCCGGGCGGCGCGCGAGCGCCCGCAGATCGCCGACCGTCGGGATCGGCAGCGCGCCCAGGCGCGACGCGCCGGCCGGAATGCGTCCCGCCGCTTCCAGAGCCGGCACTCCGTCGCTCATGACCTGCCTGTTCGCACCGATAAACCCGGCAAGTCTTGCCGCCCGCATGGTTACCGCCGGGTAAATTGGCGGGCACGATCGGTTGGGGTCTGGACAACGGGCCGGGCCGGCGAGACAGAGAAATCATCGCTTCTGCCGCTCGGCACGGAACCCCCCGTGCGATCCGCGGTCATGCTCCCGAATGGCCACGCTCGAACTCAAGGAAGTCGCCGCCGCCGCAGAACCGGCAGCCACGCGCCCGGTGTGGGGGCATGCGCTCGCGTCCTTGCGCAGCCTCGTCCGCGGCAGCGAGTTCTGGCTGGTCGCCGTCGCGGCCGTGATCGGTGCCGTGACCGGCGTCTTAGTGTCGGGCCTGAGCTGGACCGAGCAGTTCATGCACGAGCTCCTGTTCTGCCTTGCCCGGGTCGAGCGGCTGTCCAGCGCGGTTCTGCTGCCGCCGTGGTCGCTCGCCTGGCCGGCGATCGGCGGCCTTGTCCTCGGGATCACGTCGATCTGGGCGGTCAAATGGCGCCGCCGCCCGGCGATCGACCCCATCGAGGCAAATGCGCTGCATGGCGGGCGCATGTCGATCGTCGATTCCGGCATCGTGGCGGGGCAGACCCTGATCTCGAACGGGTTCGGCGCCTCCGTCGGCCTGGAGGCGGCCTATACCCAGGGCGGGGCCGTGCTGGGCTCGCGGCTCGGCCTCGCACTGCGCCTGCGGCGGGCGGAGGTGCGGGTGTTCGTCGGCTGCGGCGCGGCGGCCGCGATCTCGACCGCATTCGGGGCCCCGATCACCGGCGCCTTCTACGCGTTCGAGCTCATCATCGGCACCTATTCGGTCGCGACGGTGGCGCCCGTGATGGCGGCCTCGCTGGCCGCCTATCTGGTTGGTGCCGCGATCGGAGTCGCGTCCACCCCGCTCGAGGTTGCCGCGCACCCGCCGAGCGGCGGCCTCGCCTACCTCATCTTCATGGCGCTCGGCCTCGCGTCGGGGCTCGCCGGCATCGCGGTCATGCGCGGCGTCACGACGGTCGAGCACCTGTTTCAGAAGATCCGCATCACGCCGACCTTCCGGCCCTTTCTGGGCGGCGCCATCGTGGGCGCGCTCGGGCTGATCACGCCCCAAATCCTGTCGTCGGGGCACGGCGCGCTGCACGGCGTTCTGGAAAGCGACGCGCCGCTCTTCGCCTTCGTCATGCTGTTCTGCCTCAAAATGCTGGCCTCCGCGGTCTCGCTGGGCTCCGGCTTCCGCGGCGGTCTGTTCTTCGCCTCGCTGCTGCTTGGGGCGCTGCTCGGGCGCATTTTCGCCAGCGGCATCATGCTGGTTGCGCCCAATCTGGCCATCGACCCGGTGACAACGGCGGTTGTCGGCATGAGCGCGCTCGCGGTAGCGGTGGTCGGCGGCCCGCTCACCATGACGTTCCTGGCGCTGGAGACCTCGGGCGACCTGCTGATCACGGGCATCGTGCTCGCGGCCGCCACCGTGTCGAGCATCACGGTGCGGGAGTTTTTTGGCTATTCCTTCTCGACCTGGCGCCTGCACCTGCGCGGCGAGACCATCCGGTCCGCGCACGATGTCGGCTGGATCCGGTCCCTCACGGCCGGCCGCATGATGCGCCAGGACGTCAAAACGGTTCGGCAGGACATGCCGCTGGCCGAGTTCCGCAACAAGTATCCGATCGGGTCCAAGCACCGGGTCGTCGCCCTCGACGAGGAGGATCGCTATGCCGGGCTCGTCAACGTCGCGGACGCCTATGCGCCGGACGAGGAGGAGCCGACCAAGGCGAGCCGCGTCGGCGACCTGCTCCAGCTCCGCCGCGACATGCTCACGCCCAACATGAACGTGAAAGACGCGATCGCCGCCTTCGACCGGACGGAGAGCGAGGCCCTGGTGGTCGTGGACGACCCGACGAGCCGGACCGTGCTGGGCCTCCTCACCGAGCAGCACGCCCTGCGCCGCTACGCGGAGGAGCTCGACAAGATCCGGCAGGGGCTCAGCGGGACGATCTGAACAGGTTCATCGCCAGGACAATTGGTTCTTCGGCAGCCGGCCGGAGGGATCGTGAACCTCGACCTTGTGCGGCGGGTTCGGCCCCCAGCGCCACAGAACGAGGTTGTGCATGTCCGGGCGGGCGCCGCGCGCGTAGGATGGGACGAGAATGCCGGCTGCGCCGTCCCGCGCGAGCCGGTCGTGGATCGCCCAGGACGCGGGGCGACGACGTTCGCTCAGCTCGTATTCCCACGCGCAGGCCATGTCGGGTTCACCGATCCTGGCCGCGCTTCGTTCCTCGGCCGTTCGCAGGTCGACGATGTCGTCGCTATCGACCCGGTAGGTGCAGACCGTGAGCGGCTCGAACACCCGAGATAGCCCGTGCCCCATTTCGAGGAACATGCCTTCGAGGGTCAGGGCCAGGTAGAGGGCCGGCGTGCCGACCGGATTGAACCGTCCGCCGCGGATGGCGGCTCCGTCCCCCGACAGCGGCGTCCAGGCCCATTGCGGATGATGAGCCCGGTAGCAATCGCCCACCCATCTCAAGCGAACCCGCCCGTGGCGACGCGGTCGAGGTAATCCCGTACAGCGGCTGCCTTGCCCTCCTTCACGAGGGCCTCGGCCGTCCGCCCGCCGAAGGACGGGATCGGCTCCGCCCGGTACCAGGCCAGCGCCTGCCGCTCGCCGCCTGCCCAGCCCGCGATGCGGCCCACGATCTCCAGCATCTCGCTGAGGCGGGCCTGCGGCTTCGGCCTGTGCAACCGCGCGGCCCGATAAAGCACGTCCTGCTGCAGGCCGACCGCTTCGGCGAGTTGCGCTTTGGACATGCCGAGGCGGAGCGTCAGGCGCTCCACCGCAACATGCCCGTTCTCGTCGAGAAACGTCGTGACGAACCGCCCGCCCTGCAGGGGAGCCGCCGGCCGGGCCGGCCCTTGCGCCCCCCCGGACGCCGGGCGAGCCGCTGACACGCTCCGCTTTGCGCCGGCCATCTGCCGCTCCCGTGACAGGTCTGTCCGTCAAACCATATGGCAGCGTGCGCGTTTGTGTCGAGGCCTCGGCTGAACTCTCGGGGAGGCTGCCGGCACCCCACCCGCGGCGGGAGGCTCCCGGCGGCGCCTGGCTCTACATCAGCCGCATGGATTCGAGCCCCATCACCTGGACCCGGGACGAGATCGCGGCCGTGCCGCTGCGCCGCTTTACGGCGCGCTCCGGCGCGGTCGACGTCGGCTATGTCGAATATGACGGCGGCAACCGCATGTGGGTCTGGGCCAGCCCGCTGGCGGAAGACGCCTGGGGCTGGGGCGCGGACGAAGCCGGCGCCAAGCAGGGGCTGGAAGCCTGGCTCAAAACCTGGCTCGAGAACTTTCGGCCGTTCTTCGCCCCCGGCTGAAGCCTCGGCTCCCGCCCGCACGGGGCAGACGGGGAGGGATCCCCGGATCATGTGATCCCGCGATCCGGGCGTCATGCGACCCGCGGGCTAGCGCGCCGGGGGCGGGTTGCTCGCCGGCTGCGGCGCGACGAGGCGCGTATCGGTGTCGAACAGCCAGGCGGCCGCCTGGGCGGTGCGGATGAAGGCGAGCCCCTGGGCCGAGATCCGGTAGCGCTCCCCGACCCGTTCGATGTTGCCGGAGGCGAGCTGCTCGTCGAGGCGGCGCTCGATCTGGCGCTGCTCCCCGACATAGCCGTCCACGAACATGCGGCGGACCTCGTCCGCCGTGTAGGCGCTGGCCCCTGTGCTTGCGAGGCGGCCGAGCAGGAAGACGCTGATCGAGCGGTCCACCGTCACCGGGACGACGACCAGGAACGCGACGTTCAGGCTGAAGGACACGATGGCGGCGGCGGCGGCGTCCCGGAGTTGCAGCCCGGGTCGGCGGAGCCGCGCGATGAGGGCGGCCATGAGCAGTCCCGTCGCGATCGCGGCGAGGAGGGCGAGGATGAGGCCGCGGTAGAACAGGATGCCGATCCCGCCGAGCAGGCCGGCCTTGAACAGGAGGCAGAGGAGCCCGAACCCGATCGCGGCCGAGCCTGAGAACACGCCCGCGAGGAGGCCGGCCGTGACGAGAAAGCGGGGCATGGGCGGCTCGTCAGCTCGGCGGAAGGTCGGCGACCGCGATCACCCGAACGTGGTCGCCCGCATGGATCGGGCTCGTCGACCACGGCCAGGCGCCGGACTGGTGCCAGACCGGATCCTGCGCGCTGACGACCAGGTAATCGATGCCGTTCGCCGCCGCCGCGGCCCTCACGGCGGCTGCCGGGAGCGCGCCCTCGAAGACCGGCCGCAACTGCCGCAGGCGGGCGAACACCGCCTCGCGCGCGGCGCCGAAGAGCTCCGCTTCCCGATCCGCCACGCCGACCCGGTGCCGGGAATACAGCCCGAAATCATAGACCCTGTCGGGCAGCGGATTGTGCTGGAGCACGGCACCGGCGGGCAGGTGATCGTTCAGCCAGGCATAGGTGGTCCGCAGCTCGCGCGTGACCTGCGGCTGGACGGCCTTGAAGATCTCGCCCCGTATGGCCCGGAGCGCGACCATGTCGTAGGCGATGCCGAGATAACCCAGGATCAGCAGCCAGCCCGCGAGTGTCGGCCGGGCGACCGAGCCGCCCGGGCTCCCGCGCAGCAGCGGCAGTTTCGCGGTTGCGATCGCATGCGCGGTCCAGAGCAGGGCGGCGAGCTGTGCGAACAGGATGACGCGCCAGCCGAGATCGTTGGCCAGAATGGCCGACCGCATGAAGGTGGCGAGGCCGAGCGAGGTCACGGCCGCCACCGTGAGCATCCTGGCGACCTCGTTTCCGGCGATGCTCTCGCGGACCCGGGCCATCCAGAACGTCACCGTGCCGATCAGGAAGATCCCGAACTCGGCGGCATAGTTCAGGGGCAGCAGGACGAAACGGCCCGCCGTCTCGACCATCCCGGGCGGCACCGCGACGCTCCACATATAAAAGCTCCGGATCGTCAGCACGACCGGAAGCCCGCCATAAGCGCGGTTGGCCACAAGCTCGGCCATGATCGGCGCGGCCGCGGCGAGCGATCCGACGCCGACGAGGCAGGCCGGCAGCAGCGCCCGCCAGCGGCGCTCGATCGCGAGGAGCCCGAACCAGGCGCAGGCCGACATGGCGGCCCCGAACGCGACCCAGACCGAAAGGCCGACAGCGGAGGCGAGCGCGACGGCCGCGAGGGCGAGCCGGGCGGGGCTCACCCGTTCCGTGCGGCGCTCGTAGGCCGCCGCCTCCAGGGCCAGCAGCATGAGGCCGATCCAGCCCGCCATGAGGGCGGTCACGTGGTGGGGCACCCAGAGCACGGAGCCGACCCAGCTCGCGACCTGATCGTTCCACCATTCCAGCGAGTTGGGCCAGATCCCGGTGGCCAGACCGGAGACCACGACCGGGGCGACGTCGAGCCCCGTCGCAAACAGGAGCGCGACCAGGGTCAGGGCGGCGCGACGTGGCGCGATCCCCGCCATCAGGCCGGTCGCCCGCATCGTCATGGCCGCAAGGCCAAACAGCGCGAGCCCGGTCCAGACCGTCAGCCCGACAACCGCGGCGCGCGGCTCGATCAGCCCCGCCCCGAGCCGCACGGCGAGGGCCGGGAGGGCGTAGAAGAAGTAGTAGTACCCGCTGGGCGTCTCGCGCGCGAAGAACGGATCGGCGGGCGGTGCACCCGTGTCCAGAATGGAGCGGACGGTTGCGGCGTGCTTGACCATGTCGAGCGCGGGCCCGCTCTGGAACAGCCCTCCGGCCCAGTCGATGTCGACGCTGAGGAGCAGGACGAGGCCCGTCCAGCCGGCGAACACGCCGAGCGCGGCTGCGGCGACACGCGGTCTCGGCCCGCGCAACAGCACGAACAGTCCCGCGGCGGCCAGGGCGAGGTTGAGGGCGAGGGCGGGGCCGAGACCCAGAAACCGCACCGCCATGCTGTCCACCCAGGGCAGCAGGGCGGCGGCAAGGGCCAAGCCGTCCAGCGGCCGCTCGCCGGCGGGGGCGCGGCAGGCCAGCGCCGCGACCGCGAAGCCGGGCAGAACCAGAAGGGGGACGTAGAGCAGCAGCGCGACAAGCGACTGCGCAAGATCAACCGCCGTGAAGGTCATCAGGAGCCCGCGGGAGCCGCCGCGAACAGCTTTACGGCTGAACCCTTGCGGATCCGTCTCCCGGGCGCGGAGCCGGCGGGCCTTCCACCGGCGATTGCGGCCCTGCGATACGGGTTGAGGCCGTGCCCCGCTGCAGCCGCCGGGGCGGGTTCACCTCACGTCCGTGCCCGCCCGCCGCTTTCCGCGGCCGTCACCGGGCGCGATGTTCCGTCGCTGCGGTGCCGCTCAGGACCCGGCCTCCGCGGCGGCGCGCTCGGCCGCGAGAAGCAGGTCGAGGCCGCGCCAGGGCTTCCTGAGCGCCAGCACGCCTTCGGGCAGATCCGTCGGCCGCGACTCGCGCGCGAGCGTCACCACCACGTGGACATGCGGCCAGAGCGTCGCGACCGAGCGCGCCAGATCGCGCCCGTCGCGCGGCCCGGCCAGCGCCTCGTCGGCGAAGATGAACGCGATGCGCTCGCCCTGCCGTTGCAGGATGGAGAGCGCCGCCTCCGCGCTCGTGCATTCGACGACGCTGAGATCCGTCTCCTCCAGAAGCGTGGCGGCCAGGGCCCGCACGTCGGGATCGCTTTCCACCACCAGCGCAACCGGACGGTCGCCGGCGAGCGCGGGACGTTCACCCTCAGGTAGCTGCCGCACAAGGTTCGCCATGTCCTCCGGCACGCCTTGTTCGAGTAGGTCTTGGTAGAAGTCCTGAAGCAGTGCGGCGAACTGGGATGCGCGCGACGGCAGACGTCCCCGGAGCGCGACGATCGATGGCTGCGAAATGATCATAATGACGGGCCTCCC
>JAQGJZ010000380.1 GCA_028290385.1 Enterovirga sp. | reverse complement strand
ACCTGCGCCCGGTCGCCTGCGACGTGTCGGACGAGGCGAGCGTCAGCTCGTTGCTCGAGCAGATCCGGGCCGACATGCCGCCGCTGGCCGGCGTGATGCATGCCGCGATGGTGCTGGAGGACAGCCTGATCGCGAACATGACGGAAGAGCAGTTCGCCAACGTGCTCAACCCGAAGGTCACCGGCGTCGGTCATCTCGACCGCCTCACCCGCGAGGACGGGCTCGACTATTTCGTCCTGTTCTCCTCCATCACGACCTTCGTGGGGAACCCGGGCCAGGCGGCCTATGTGGCCGCGAACGGCTATCTCGAGGGCGTCGCCCGCGCGCGTCGTCAGGAGGGGCTGCCGGGCACCGCCTTCGCCTGGGGCGCGATCGGCGATGTCGGGGTGCTCGCGCGCCAGAAGGGTCTCGCCGAATCGCTGGCGAAGCGCGTCGGCGTGAAGGCGATGCCGGCCCGCGAAGCGCTCGACCTGATGGCCCAGGCGCTCTCGCGCGACCCGCTGGACGTGAACGAGGCCGTGATGGCGGTCGGCTCGCTCGACTGGTCGGCGGCGCGGCGGCTGCCCGCCCTCGCCTCCCCGACCTTTGCGGCCCTGGTTCGCGAGGGCGGCACGATCGAGGCGAGCGAGCGCAAGACGACCGACCTGCGGGCGCTCGTCGCGTCGCAAGAGCCGGATGCCGTGCGCAAGCAGGTGATCGAGGTGATCGTCGAGGAGATCGCGGCGGTGCTGCGCGTGCCGAAGCAGGACGTGGCGCTCGGCAAGCGCTTGTCCGAGGTCGGCCTCGATTCGCTGATGGCGATCGAACTCGCGACCGGCCTGCAGGACCGGTTCGAGCTCAGTTCGCCGCCGAGCGGCTCCGTCGGGGCGCTCACGGTGCCGGGCCTTGCCGAGACCCTGATCGCGTCCGTCCATGCGGGCGCGCCGGACGACGAGGCGCGGGTCACCCAGAGCCTGTATGACCGCCATGCCGGCACGGAGGTCGACATCAGCGTGGTGGCTCCGGTACTGGAAGCGGTTCAGGCGGACGCCCAGTCCCGGAGAGGCTTGTTGCAGTGACAGATGACAGGGGTGGTGGCGGCCTCTCGGCAGAGGATCGGGAGGCCCTTTTCGCCCATGTGAGCCGGCGGCGGGCCGGTGCCCCGGCGCCGCGGGTCGGGCCCGTATCGATCGCGGCCCCCGAGGGTGCGACCGATTTCACGACCCTGCCCGGCTTCAAGGAGTTGCAGACGCAGAGCACCTTCGCGTCGATGATCGGGCTCGAGAACCCGTTCTTCCGCACGCACGAGCGGCGGGCCGGGGCCGAGACGCTGATCGGCGATCGCGTCCTGACGAACTTCTCGTCGTACGATTACCTCGGCCTCAACGGCCATCCCGAGGTCCAGGAGGCCGCAAAGGCCGCCGTCGAGCGCTACGGTACCTCCGCCTCGGCGAGCCGGCTGGTCGCGGGCGAGCGGCCGGTGCACCGGGAGCTCGAACGCGCGCTCGCGGCGGTCTACAAGGCCGAGGATTGCGTCGTCATGGTGAGCGGCCACGCCACCAATGTCGGCGTCATCGGCCAGCTCGTCGGCCCGAAGGACCTCATCGTCCACGACGAGCTCATCCACAATTCGATCGTCGTCGGCGCGCAGCTATCGGGGGCGCAGCGTCGCTCCTTCCCGCACAACGACCTCGACGCGCTGGAAAAGCTGCTGATCGCCAGCCGGCGCCAGTATCACCGCGTGCTGATCGTGGCCGAAGGCCTGTACAGCATGGACGGCGATTGGCCGGACCTCGCTCGCCTTATCGACCTGAAGACGCGGTTCGGCGCCTGGCTGATGATGGACGAGGCGCACTCGCTCGGCGTGCTCGGCAAGACTGGCCTCGGCATCTGGGAGCAGGCCGGGATCGACCCGAACGGGGTCGACATCTGGATGGGCACGCTCTCGAAGACGCTGTCCGGCGCCGGGGGCTACATCGCGGGATCGGCCGCGCTGGTCGAGTACATCAAGACCAGCGTCGGCGCCTTCGTGTTCTCCGTCGGCCTGTCCCCGCCAGTGGCGGCCGCCTCGTGCAAGGCGCTGGAAATCATGCTGCGCGAGCCCGAGCGGGTGGAGCGCCTGCACCGCAACGGCAAGCTTTTCGTCGAACGCGCTAAGGCGCATGGGCTCGACATCGGCACGGCAGCCGGCACGGCGATCACGCCCGTTATTCTCGGCGAGTCGCTGAAGGCCGCGATGCTGTCGAACCGGCTCTCCGAGCGCGGCTTTAACGTGATGCCGATCCTGCACCCGGCCGTGCCGGAGCGGCTGGCCCGGCTGCGCTTCTTCATCACGTCCGAGCACACGCCCGAGCAGATCGAGGACGCCGTCCGGGTCACGGCCGAGGAGGTCGCGGGTCTCGCCGGTACGACCGAGGTGCTGCAGAACCTCGCCCGATCCTTCGGCTGATGCCCGAGACACTGGCCGGGGTCTCGCCCGCGGCCGAAGGACCCCTGGCGCGCATCCGCAGCAAGGCCGCGCGGATCGGGATCATCGGGCTCGGCTATGTCGGCCTGCCGCTCGCGCGGGCGGCCTGCTCCAAGGGCTTTCGGGTCACGGGGTTCGATATCGACCCCGCGAAGGTCGAGCAGCTCAATGCGGGCGAATCCTACATCCGCCAGATCGAGGCGGCGGACATCGCCCACATGCTCGGCTGCGGACTGTTTGCCGCGACGGCCGATTTCAACCGCTTGGCCGAGGTGGACGTGGTCATCGTCTGCGTGCCGACGCCGCTGGGCCGCCATCGCGAACCGGACCTGTCCTACGTAGCCAGCACGGCCGAGGTGATCGCCCCGAGGCTCAAGCCGGGGCACCTGGTGGTGCTGGAATCAACCACCTACCCCGGCACCACCCGCGAGGTGATGCGGCCGATTCTGGAACGGGGCGGCCGGCGCTCGGGTGAGGATTTCTTCCTGGCCTACTCGCCGGAGCGGGAGGACCCCGGCAACCCGGATTTCGGCACCTCCACCATCCCACGCATCGTCGGCGGCGACGGGCCGGACGCCCTCGCGCTCGCAGCCGCGCTGTATCGCGAGATCGTGGTCCAGGTCGTGCCCGTCTCGTCCCCCGAGACGGCCGAGGCCGTGAAGCTCACCGAGAACATCTTCCGGTCGGTCAACATCGCGCTCGTGAACGAGCTGAAGGTCGTCTACGCGGCCATGGGCATCGACATCTGGGAGGTGATCGAGGCCGCGAAATCGAAGCCCTTCGGCTACATGCCGTTCTACCCCGGGCCCGGCCTCGGGGGACATTGCATCCCGATCGACCCCTTCTACCTGACATGGAAGGCACGCGAGCACGACATCGCGACCCGCTTCATCGAGCTCGCCGGCGAGATCAACACCGCCATGCCCGGCTATGTGGTCGAGCGGCTGGCGGCGGCGCTCGACGGGCAGCGGGGGCGCGGCCTCAAGGGGGCCAAGGTCCTGCTGCTGGGCCTCGCCTACAAGCGCAATGTGGACGACCAGCGCGAGAGCCCGGGCCTGCGGCTGATCGAGCTGCTCGAGACCCGGAACGCGGTCATCGGATACCATGATCCTTGGATCCCGGAGATCCGCCCGACCCGCGACCACCCGGAGCTGACCGGCCGGCGCTCGCTCGATCTCACGCCCGCCATCATCGCGGCGCATGACGCGGTTCTGGTGGTGACGGACCACGACGCAGTTGACTACGGCCTCGTGGCCGACCATGCGCGGCTGGTCGTCGACACGCGCAACGTCTTCGGGCGCCTCGGGCTCGCTGGCGCACACATCGTGAAGGCCTGAAGCGCCTCCACGGTCAAAACTCAAGTTCTATCAAGGCCTTCCATGATCCCGTTCATCGATCTTGGCGCCCAGCGGCGCCGCCTCGGCTCGCTCGTGGACGAAGCCATCCTGCGCGTCGTCAACCACGGCCAGTACATCATGGGGCGGGAGGTCGGGCAGTTGGAGGCCGATCTGTCCGCGTTCTGCGGCGCGCGGCACGTCATCAGCTGCGGCAACGGCACGGACGCCCTCGCCATGGTGCTCATGGCCAAGGGCGTGAAGGCCGGCGACGCGATCCTGTGCCCGAGTTTCACGTTTGCGGCGACGGCCGAGGTCGTCGCCTGGCTCGGCGCCACGCCGGTCTTCGTGGACATCCACGAGGACACGTTCAACATGGACCCGGCCAGCCTTGAGACGGCGCTCCTCACCGCCCGCGAGCTCAAGCTGAACCCGGTCGGCGTGATCCCGGTGGATCTGTTCGGCGCTGCGGCCGATTACGATGCCATCCTGCCCATCTGCGAGCGCGAGAACCTGTGGGTCCTCTGCGACGCCGCCCAGAGCTTTGGCGGCACATACAAGGGGCGCCGCCTGGGCACGTTCGGGCTGGCGAGCTCCACGAGCTTCTTCCCGGCAAAACCGCTCGGCTGCTACGGCGACGGTGGGGCCATCTTCACGGAAGACGACGAGCTCGCGGTCGTGCTCCGCTCCATCCGCAACCACGGCCAGGGCGTCGACCGTTACGACAACGTCCGCATCGGCATGAACGGGCGGCTGGACACGATGCAGGCGGCGGTGCTGATCGAGAAGCTCAAGATCTTCGACGAGGAGATCGCGACGCGAAACGTCGTCGCCGGACGCTACGCCGAGGGGCTGGGCGACGTGGCCACCGTGCCCGTCGTGCAGGACGGGGTCGTTTCGACCTGGGCGCAGTACTCGATCCGTGTTCCAGCGGAGAAGCGCGACGCCTTGGGCGCGGCGCTGCGCGAGCGCAACATCCCGACCGCGATCTACTACCCGAAGCCCCTGCACCGGCAGACGGCCTACAAGCACTATCCGAGCGCCGGCAACGGCTTGCCTGTGTCGGATAAGGTCGCGACTGAAGTGATCGCGTTGCCGATGCACCCCTACCTGGATGCCGAGGTCCAGGACGGCATCATCGCCGCAGTTCGCGAAGCCCTCGCGGCGTAACCGCGGCGGCTGCCGCCGCAGCCCGCAACGTGGTCAGGCG
>JAQGJZ010000374.1 GCA_028290385.1 Enterovirga sp. | reverse complement strand
CCGAAGGGGCGGCGCGCTCGCCGGTGTGCCGCTCCGCCTCCGTGAGGCTGAAGGCGCCGCTCGCGTCGGCGGGCGAAACCACCGTCAGCCCGTGCACGACCTGGCTGTTCGGGATGCTGTTCCGGTTCGCATCCTGGCGGAAGCGATCGAGCGGGTAGATCCGCTCGATGCTGGAGGGATCGTTGATGTTCGCAACCGCACTCATGCAGCACCTCCACGCACGACAAGCACGATCTTGCCGATGTGCTGGCTCGATTCCATCAGCGCGTGCCCGGCCGCGGCTTCGGCGAGCGGGAAGGTCGCGTGGACGAGGGGGCGGATGGAGCCGTCGGACAGTTTTGGCCAGACATGCTGCTTTAGCTTTGCGGCGATCGCGGCCTTGTCGGCGATGGGCCGCGGGCGGAGCGTGGATCCTGTCAGCGTCAGGCGATTGCGCATCACGCGGTTGAAATCGATCTCGGTCTTGGCGCCGCGCAGAAACGCGATCGAGACGTGCCGTCCGTCTGGCGCCATGCAGGAGATCGAGCGCGGGATGTAGTCGCCACCGACCATGTCGAGCACGACATCGACGCCCTTGCCCCCGGTCGCCTCCTTCACGACGGCTGCGAAGTCTTCCTCGCGGTAGTTGATCGCGCGGTCGGCCCCGAGCTTCAGGCAGGCTTCGCATTTCTCGGCGCTGCCGGCCGTGGTGAAGACGCGCGCGCCGGCTGCCTTGGCGAGCTGAATGGCCGTCGTGCCGATGCCGGAAGAGCCGCCATGCACCAGGAGGCTTTCGCCGGCCTTGAGGAGCCCGCGGTCGAAGACGTTGCTCCACACCGTGAAGAAGGTCTCGGGCAGGGCGGCGGCTTCCACCATGCCGAGCCCCTTCGGCACCGGAAGGCATTGCACGGCCGGCGCGGTGCAGAACTCGGCATAACCGCCGCCCGCAACCAGCGCACAAACCTCGTCTCCGACCTTCAGGTCGGCGACGCCCGAGCCGAGCTCGACAATGCGGCCGGCGATTTCCAGTCCAGGGATGTCGGGCGCGCCGGGCGGCGGGTCGTAATGGCCCTTGCGCTGGAACACGTCCGGCCGGTTGATGCCCGCGGCATGAACCTCGATCAAAACCTCGCCGTCCTTCGGCCTCGGCACCGGCCGGCTGCCCGGCTTCAGCACCTCGGGGCCACCCGGGCTCGTGATCTCGATGGCGGTCATGGTTTCGGGCAAGGGCCGTCTCCTCTGTGGCGCCGCTCGCGCCGTTGTGGCGGGTTTAGGACTTGGCGGCCCGCATGACGAGACGCTTACCGCGCACCTCGTAGGATTCCAGACGTTCAAGGAAAGTCTGGCCGAGGAGGTTCCCCTCGAGCATGCCGGGGCGGGCGACGAGGGCCGGAAAGCGCCTGAACTGGATCGGCCCGACAGAAAGACGCTCGAGCGTGACCGGGGCCGCGAGCCCGCGGCCGTTCGCGGTCGAAACAGGAATGCGGAAGTTCAGGTTCTCGGGTCGCAAGCCGAGCAACTGTGCCGTGTCGGCGGACAGCACCACGGAACTCGCCCCGGTATCGAACAGGAAGGGGACGGCCCGGTCGTTGATCGTGGCCGGCACCACGAAGGTGCCGTCATAGCGGCGCGTCACGGCGACTTCGCCGCCCTGGCCGATCGTGGCTTCGGGCAGGCCGAGGCCCATGTCCTGGCCGACCGAGCGCGCCGCATCGAGCAGATCCGCCCGGTTCAGGTACGCTGCACCGAGTCCGCCGACCAGCAGGGCCCAGACCGCGACGGCCCCAGCCGCGGCGCGCCAGCTTCCGCGCGCCCGCTCCGTCGCCCAGCCGGTGATCATCAGGGCGAGCGAGAGAAGCCCGAGCGCGGCCGCGACCTCTCCCGGGGCGATCCCGGCGATCGGCTCCCTGGCCACCACCGCCACGGTCCAGGCTACGACCGCGACAATCCAGCCCCAGCCGACGGCGCCCATCAGGCGACCTCTGGCTGGGTGTGCTCCGGCAGGAGCAGGCGGCGCATCCGCTCGTCGAGCCCGGACATGATCGCGAGGCGCTCCTCCTCGCTCATGCTGCCCCAGCGGGCGATCTCGTCGCGCGTGCGGCCACACCCTTCGCAGAGCCCGGTTTCGGGGTCGAGAACGCAGACGTGCAGGCAGGGTGTCGAAACGCGGGCCATGACGCCAATGTGGCGTCGGATGGCCGTTTCGTCACCGGTCCCGACGCGTCAAGCCGCGTGTGCGGTCTTTCTCGAATGCACCCCGACCGCCGGCAGGGCGTCGATGACGCGGGAGGCCGGGAACGTGATGATCACCTCCGTTCCCTCGCGCGGCTTGGACTTGAGCTGGAAGCCGCCGCCATGAAGGTCGATCAGGCCCTTCACGATTGGCAGCCCGAGCCCGGAGCCCTGCTCGGCCGTCTTGATGGCGAGCGAGCCGCGGCCGAACGAGGACATCACGACGGGGATCTCGTCTTCGGGGATGCCCGGCCCGGTATCCTTCACGCTGACATATTGGCCGCCTGACGATGTCCAGCCGACCTTGATGGTGATCTCGCCGCCCTGCGGCGTGAACTTGACCGCGTTGGACAGGATGTTGAGCACGATCTGCCGCCCAGCCCGCTCGTCGGCCCACAGGCGCGGCAGGGA
>JAQGJZ010000341.1 GCA_028290385.1 Enterovirga sp. | reverse complement strand
CCGCGCGGCCGCGCGGCCGGGTACCTGCGGGCCCAGTTCAGCGAGCTGTTCCGGCTCCGGCTCGACAAGAGCGGAAGCCGCGTCGGCTGGGTCACGCTGGCGTTCCTCGGCCTGTTCTGCCTCATTCTGGGCCGCCTCGCGCTGCTTGGGATCGCCCCGGCAGAGCCGGAAGGCATCCGGCGCTTTGCGGGCGCCTCCATCTCGGCCGCCCGGCCCGACATCCTGGACCGCAACGGCGAGGTGCTGGCGACCGACGTGAGGTCCGTCTCCGTGTTCGCGGAGCCCCGCAACATCATCGACAAGGACGAGGCCGTCGAACTCCTGACGGCCGTCCTGCCCGACCTCGACGCCCGTGACCTGCGCGCCAAGTTCAACAAGCGGCGGGGCTTCGTCTGGGTGAAGCGCGAGATCACGCCGAAGCAGCAGGCGGAGGTCCACCGCCTCGGCATCCCGGGCGTCGGTTTCGTGCCCGAGGCGAAGCGCGTTTATCCGAACGGTCCGGCCGGCGCGCACGTGCTCGGCTTCGCGTCGATCGACAATGTCGGCATCGCCGGCATGGAGAAATACATCGACAGCCGCGGCCTGCAGGATCTCGCCGGAGCCGGCTTTGCGCTCGAGGCGACCGACCTCAAGCCCGTGCAGCTGTCGATCGACCTCCGCGTCCAGCACGCGATGCGTGACGAGCTGGTGAAGGGCATCGAGCAGTTCCGGGCGCTCGAGGCCGCGAGCATGCTGATCTACGTCAACCCGGGAGAAGTCGTCTCGCTCGTCTCGCTGCCCGATTTCGATCCGAACAACCCGGTGGATGCGCTGGAGAAGGACCGCATCAACCGCATGGCCGTCGGCGTGTTCGAGATGGGCTCGACCTTCAAGGCGCTCACGACCGCGATGGCGCTGGATTCCGGCAAGGCGACGATCAATTCGAGCTTCGATGCCCGTTCGAGCCTGAAATACGGCCGCTTCACCATCAACGACTACCACGCGACGCACCGCGTCCTGACCGTGCCCGAGATCTTCGTGCATTCCTCGAACATCGGCACGGCTAAGATGGCGCTGGCCGTGGGCGTCGAGGGCCACAAGGCCTTTCTGAAGAAGATGGGCCAGCTCGACCGGCTCGTGACCGAGATCCCGGAGAATGCGCAGCCGATCGTGCCCGGGAAATGGGGCGAGCTGAACACCATCACGATCTCCTTCGGGCACGGCGTCGCGGTGACGCCCATGCAGGCCGCCTCCGCGGTCGGGGCGCTCGTGAATGGCGGCCTCCTCGTGAAGCCGACCTTCCTGAAGCGGTCCGAGGCGGATGCGCGCAAGGAATCGCCGCGGGTCATCAAGCCCGAGACGAGCGAGGCGATGCGCTACATCATGCGCCTCAACGGGTCGATCGGCTCGGCCGCGAAGGCCGCGATCCCGGGCTATTTCGTGGGCGGCAAGACCGGGACGGCCGAGAAGGTCGTCCGGGGCCGCTACTCAAAGGACCGCCTGTTCACGACCTTCATGGCGACGTTCCCGGCCGACAAGCCGCGCTACCTCCTGGTCACGGTCTATGACGAGCCGAAGGCGGCGCCCGAGACCTACGGCTACGCCACCGCGGCCTGGAACGCCGGCGAGACGAGCGGGCGCATCCTCGAGCGGATCGCCCCGATGCTGCCGATCGTGCCCCGGTTCGAGCCGCCGCAGAACCCCTTCCCGCTGATGGCGAAGCTCAACGCCTGGGGCGTCAAGCGGTGAGCAGCGCCCTCGCGGGTGGGCATGACCTCGCCTTGATGTCGGGCGAGACTCGCCCGATGCACTCCTCAAGCAACGCGACTGCGCGCGACCTCCTGCCCGGCCTGCCCGACCTCCGGATTGCGGGCGTCACGGCGGACAGCCGCAAGGTCGCGCCCGGCTTTGTGTTCGTCGCCGTCCCGGGCACCAAGGCCGACGGGATGAGCTTCGTGCCGGACGCGGTTCGGCGCGGCGCCGCTGCCATTGTCGGCGAGGCCGAACGGCCGGCGGACCTCCCCTCCTCCGTGGCCTATGCCCGCGTGGAGGATGCGCGTCGGGCGCTTGCGCTTGTCGCCGCCCGCTTTCACCCGCGCCAGCCTGAGACCGTGGTGGCCGTGACGGGCACGAGCGGCAAGAGCTCGGTCGCGGACTTCGCCCGTCAGCTCTTCGCCAAACATCTGCGGGTGCGCAGCGCGAGCCTCGGCACGCTCGGCGTCATCACGTCGGATGGAGCGGCCTACGGCTCGCTGACCACGCCCGACCCCGTGACCCTGCACGAAACGCTTGAACGGCTCGCGGACGAGGGCGTTTCCCACCTCGCGATGGAAGCTTCCTCCCACGGGCTCGACCAGCACCGGCTCGACGGCGTCCGCCTTGCCGCGGCGGCCTTCACCAATCTCGGGCGCGATCATCTCGACTACCACCCGACGATCGAGGAGTACCTCGCCGCGAAGCTCCGGCTGTTCGACACGCTGCTGGAACCGGGCCGCCCGGCCGTGATCAACGCGGACGGCGCCTATGCCGATCGGGTGATCGCGACGGCGCGGGCGCGCGGCCATCGCGTGCTGACCACGGGGCGCGGGGGTGAGTTCCTCAAGGTCGTCGATTGGCGCCACACCGGGTTTTCGCACAAGCTGACCATCGAGCATTCGGGCGCGAGCGGCGGCACCTACCAGGTCGAAGCCGAACTGCGTCTGCCGGGAGATTTCCAGGTCGAGAACGCGCTGCTGGCGGCCGGCATGGTGCTGGCGAACTGCCCGGAGGCGGACGGGCCCCGCCTGATCCAGAGCATGGTCGAGCTCGACGGCGTGCCGGGCCGCATGGAGCGAGTCGGCGAGGTCGCAGGTGCACTCTGCATCGTGGATTACGCGCACAAGCCCGAGGCGCTGGCCCATGTGCTCGACGCGCTGCGCCCCTTCGCGACCGGCCGCCTCGTTTGCGTGTTCGGCTGCGGCGGTGACCGCGACCGCGGCAAGCGCCCGATCATGGGCGCGATCGCGGCCGAGAAAGCCGACATCGCCATCGTCACGGACGACAATCCGCGCTCGGAAGATCCCGCTTCCATCCGGGCCGCGATCCTGCAGGCGGCGCCTGGCGCCCGCGAGATCGGGGACCGGGCCGAGGCGATCCGCACCGCCATCAGCGAGCTTCGGGCCGGCGATGTGCTGGTTGTGGCCGGCAAGGGTCATGAAACCGGCCAGATCGTGGGCGACCGCACGCTGCCGTTTTCGGATCACGACGTGATCCGGCAGGCCATCACCGAGAGAGAAGCATGACCGCTCCGCTCTGGACCAGAGAGGATGTCGAGGCGCTCGGCGCGAAGGTCCTCGGCTCCTTCGTTGCCGCCACTGGCGTCTCGATCGACACCCGCACCATCGAGCCCGGCGACCTGTTCGTCGCGATCGAGGGCGTTCGCGACGGGCACGAATTCGTCGGAACGGCGCTCGACAAGGGTGCCGCCGCGGCGATCGTTTCTGACGCCAAGGCGGGCTCGCTCGCCGGGTCGGGCCCGCTTCTCGTCGTTGCGGACCCGCTCGCCTTCATGGTGGCGCTGGGCCGGGCGGCGCGCGCCCGGGCCGAGGGCCGGATCGTCGCCGTGACCGGGTCGGTCGGCAAGACGGGCACAAAGGAAGCGCTTCGCCTCGTCCTGTCACGCTTCGGCGAGACGCACGCCTCCGTCGCCTCCTACAACAATCACTGGGGCGTGCCCCTGACGCTCGCCCGCATGCCGGGCGCGAGCCGGTTCGGCGTGTTCGAGATCGGCATGAACCACGCGGGCGAGATCGCGCCCCTGACCCGCATGGTCCGGCCGGAGGTCGCGATCATCACGACGATCGAGCCGGTCCATATCGGCCATTTCCGCTCGATCCACGGCATCGCGGACGCGAAGGGCGAGATTTTTGGCGGGCTGGTGCCCGGCGGAATCGCGGTCATCAACCGCGACACGCCGCATTTCGACCGCCTCGCGGCCCATGCCGGCGCTTCCAACGCGGGCCGGATCATCTCCTTCGGCGAGCATGAGAAGGCCGATGTCCGGGCGCTCCGGATCGCAACCGGACCCGACGCGTCCATGGTGGAGGCCGACGTCCTCGGCCGCAGCACGGCCTATCGGGTCGGGGCTGCAGGCCGGCACATGGCGTTGAACTCGCTCGCCGTACTCGCGGCCTGCGCAGCCCTCGGGCTCGATCCGAACGAGGCGGCCGGCGGGCTGGCGGAGCTCAGCGCTCCGGTCGGGCGCGGCGAGCGCATCCGGCTCGCGCAGGCGGGCGGCGAATTCCTCGTCATCGACGAGAGCTTCAATGCGAACCCCGCCTCGATGCGGGCGGCGCTCGCGACCCTGGCCACCGTGGAAACGGCCGGTCGGCGCATCGCCGTCCTGGCCGATATGGGCGAGCTCGGCGAGATGGGCCCGCAGGCGCATGTCGACCTGGCCGAGGCCGTCGCGGCATCGCGGGCCGATCTCGTGTTCACGGCCGGCCCGCTGATGCGCGGCCTGTGGGATGCATTACCGGCCAGCCTGCGTGCGGCTCACGCGGCCAGCGCCGCGGAACTCGAGCCGCTCGTGCTCGATGCCGTGAGACCAGGCGACACCGTGATGGTCAAAGGCTCCAAGTTCACGCAGGTCTCGAAAATCGTGACCGCGTTCAAGCGGCGCTACGACCAGGCCGCGGCCGCCGCGACCGGGCGAGGATAAGATGCTGTACTTTCTGGCGGATCTCAGCGGCCACTTTTCGCCGCTGAACGTATTCCGCTACATCACCTTCCGTACGGGCGGCGCCATCGCGACCGCCCTTCTGTTCGTCTTCTGGCTTGGGCCGGCCGCGATTTCCGTGCTGCGGATCCGCCAGGGCAAGGGGCAGCCGATCCGCGCGGACGGGCCGCAATCGCACCTCGCCAAGCGCGGCACGCCCACCATGGGCGGGCTGATGATCCTGGCCGGCGTGCTGGTCGCCACGCTGCTCTGGGCGAACCCGACGAACCTCTACGTCTGGGTCGTCGTCTTCGTGACGCTCGGCTTCGGCGGGATCGGGTTCTACGACGACTACCTCAAGGTCACGAAGCAGTCGCACAAGGGCTTCTCGGGCCGAAGCCGCCTCGCGCTCGAGGTGCTGATCGCGCTCGCGGCCTGCGTGATGATCTCCTTCATCGCGACCCCCGGCCTCGCCAACAAGCTGTCCGTGCCCTTCGCCAAGGACCTGCTGCTCGATTTCGGCTGGTTCTATCTCGCCTTCGGGGCCCTGGTGATTGTCGGCTCCGGCAACGCCGTGAACCTGACCGACGGCCTCGACGGCCTCGCGATCGTGCCCGTCATGATCGCGGGCGCCACCTTCGGCTTCGTCGCGTACCTCGCGGGCAACGCCATCTTCTCGAACTACCTCCAGATCCGCTTCGTCCCCGGGACGGGCGAACTCGCGGTGCTGTGCGGGGCGCTGGTCGGCTCGGGGCTCGGCTTCCTCTGGTTCAATGCGCCGCCGGCCCAGGTCTTCATGGGCGACACGGGCTCGCTCGCGCTCGGCGGGCTGCTGGGGACGATCGCGGTCGCGACCAAGCACGAGATCGTCCTTGCGATCGTGGGCGGCCTGTTCGTGCTCGAGGCGCTGTCCGTCATCATCCAGGTCGCCTCGTTCAAGCTGACCGGCAAGCGCGTCTTCAAGATGGCGCCGATCCACCACCATTTCGAACAGCTCGGCTGGACCGAGCCGCAGGTCGTGATCCGGTTCTGGATCATCTCGGTGCTGCTTGCCCTCATCGGGCTGTCGACCCTGAAGCTCCGGTAAGCCATGACGCCCGTCACCTGCATGGCCGGCCGAAAGCTCGCGCTCTTCGGCCTCGGCGGCTCGGGCATCGCGACCGCGCTCGCCCTCAAGGCGGGCGGCGCGGATGTGCTCGCCTTCGACGACAATCCCAAGAGCATCGAGAAGGCCCAGGCTGCCGGGCTGACCACCGCCGACCTGCGCGATGCGGATTGGTCGAGCTTTTCCGCCCTGGTGCTGGCCCCCGGCGTGCCGCTCACGCACCCCGCCCCGCACTGGACCGTCGGCCTCGCGCAGGCGGCCGGGGTCGAGATCATCGGCGACGTGGAGCTGTTCTGCCGTGAGCGGAGCGCAACCGCGCCGGACGCGCCCTTCGTCGCCATCACGGGCACCAACGGCAAGTCGACCACCACGGCGCTGGTGGCGCATATCCTGCGCAAGGCCGGGTTCGACGTTCAGATGGGCGGCAATATCGGGACCGCGATCCTGTCGCTCGAGCCGCCCGCCCGCGACCGCATCCACGTGGTCGAGATGTCGTCGTTCCAGATCGACCTCACGCCCTCGCTGGCCCCGACCGTCGGCCTGCTGCTGAACATCACGCCCGACCACCTCGACCGGCACGGCACGATCGAGAACTACGCCGCCATCAAGGAGCGGCTGGTCGCCGCTGCCGGCACCGCGGCCGTGGGGATCGACGACGCGCCGAGCCGGGCCATCGCCGAGCGCCTGGCCGCTGCGGGACGGAACCTGCTGGTCCTCAGCGAGGACATGCTCCCCCGCGACGGCTACCATTTCGAAGGCACGCGGATCTTCGCCACACTCGGCACCTCGACCCGCAAGGTCGCGGACCTGAAGGGCATCGGCTCGCTGCGCGGCGCGCACAACGCCCAGAACGCGGCCGCCGCGATCGCGGTCGCCGAGGCGCTCGGGCTCGAGGCCGAGGAGATCGAGGCGGGCCTGCGCACCTTCCCCGGGCTTCAGCACCGGATGGAGGAGATCGGCCAGCTCGGCGACGTCATCTTCGTCAACGATTCCAAGGCGACCAACGCGGACTCGACCGAGAAGGCGCTGCTCTCCTTCGAGCGGATCTTCTGGATCCTCGGCGGCAAGGAGAAGGCCGGCGGAATCGAGCCCCTTAGGGCTTTGTTCACCAAGATCGACAAGGCCTATCTGATCGGCGAGGCCACGGACGCTTTCGCGGCCACGCTCGGCGACGAGGTCCCCTTCATGCGCTGCGGCACCTTGGACAACGCAGTCTCCGCCGCGGCGGAGGATGCCCGCGCGTCGGGCGCGGAGGAGCCCGTCGTGCTCCTTTCCCCGGCCTGCGCCAGCTACGACCAGTACCCGAACTTCGAGGTCCGGGGCGACCATTTCCGCCAACTCGTCCGGGCCCTGCCCGGCGTTCAGATGAGAGGCTGAGCCATGTCCTCACGCGCTGAACGCACCTACCTCGGCGACTGGCTCTGGACTGTCGACCGGCTGCTCCTGTCCGGCCTCGCGGCCCTGATGATCGCAGGCATCGTCGCCCTGATGGGCGGGGGACCGCCCGTCGCCGAGCGGCTCGGCCTGCCGACCTTCCACTTCGTGAACCGGCAGGTACTCTACCTCGTCCCGGCCGTCATGATCCTGGTGACGGTTTCGTTTCTGTCGCTGCGGCACGTCCGGCGGCTGGCGCTCCTCGTCTATGGGGCCGGCGTCGTGCTCTGCGTGCTCGCGATCAATTTCGGGCCCGAGATCAAGGGCGCGCATCGCTGGATCGCGATCGGCTCGTTCGGCGTGCAGCCGTCGGAGTTCGTGAAGCCGGCCTTCGTGGTGCTTGCGGCCTGGGCTTTCTCCGAAAGCGCGCGCCGGACCGAGGGGGCGATCCTGGCCATCCTGCTGCTTCCGGCGACGATCCTGCCGCTGATCCTGCAGCCCGATTTCGGCCAGACGATGCTGATCACGATCGTCTGGCTCGGCCTCTTCTTCGTCGCCGGCCTGCACGTCTTCTGGATGATGGGGCTCGGCGGGGTCGCGCTGGTCGGCGTCTTCGTCGCCTACAAGCTGCTGCCGCACGTCCAGGAGCGCATCGAGCGCTTTCTCGACAAGTCGTCCGGCGACACCTTCCAGGTGGACACCGCGCTGGAGGCCTTCGCGAAGGGCAATTGGCTCGGCGTCGGCCCCGGCGAAGGCACCGTGAAGCGCATCCTGCCCGACGCCCACACGGACTTCATCTTCGCCGTGACCGCGGAGGAGTTCGGCATCCTGGCCTGCATGGGCCTGCTGTGCATCTTCGCCTTCATCGTGCTGCGCGGCCTCACCCTGGCGCGCCGCAACGAGGACCTGTTCTGCCGCTTCGCGACGACGGGCCTCGTGCTGATGTTCGGCCTCCAGGCCTGCATCAACATGATGGTGAACGTGCACCTCATGCCCGCCAAGGGCATGACGCTGCCCTTCATCTCCTATGGCGGCTCCTCGCTCCTCTCCCTGGCGTTCGGGATGGGCCTTCTCGTCGCGCTGACGCGTCGGCGGCCGCGCTCCGAGATTCTGGATCGCCTCTCGGCATCGTCGGCGAGATCATGAGCCGCGGCACTGTTCTGATCGCGGCCGGGGGCACCGGCGGCCACCTGTTTCCGGCCGAGTCGCTCGCGACCGCGCTCCGCCGCCTCGACGTGGCGGTCGTTCTCGCGACCGACACGCGCGTCGGCGAGATCGCCAAGACCTTTCCGGCCGAGCGCGTCGTCGAGATCCCGTCCGGCACGCCATCCGGCGGCTCGATCGTGAGCAAGGGCATCGCGGCCCTGAAACTCGCGCGCGGCGTGCTCGCCGCCCTTCGCCTGATCCGGGCGCTCAAGCCCGATTGCGTGGTCGGCTTCGGCGGCTACCCGACCGTGCCGCCCGTCTTCGCAGCCGCGACCGGCGGCGTGCCGAGCCTGATCCACGAGCAGAACGGCGTGATCGGGCGCGCCAACCGCTTCCTGATGGGGCGGGTCTCGGCGATCGCGACCGGCTTTCCGAAGGTCAAAGGCCTGCCGGAAAGCCTGGCGGGCAAGACCTACCACACGGGCAACCCGATCCGCCCGGCCGTGCTCGCGGCCGCCGCCCTCCCCTATGCGGCGCCGGAACCCGGCGGCACGCTGCGCATCCTCGCCTTCGGCGGCAGCCAAGGCGCACGGGTGATGAGCGAGATCGTGCCCCCCGCCCTCGCCTCCCTGCCGGCGGAAGCGCGCCGGCGTGTCACCGTCGTCCAGCAGGCCCGGCCGGAGGACCAGGACAGTGTCAGCGCTCTCTACCGCGAGGCGGGGATCGCGGCCGAGGTCGCGCCGTTCTTCAAGGACCTCCCGGCCCGCATGGCGGCCGCGCATCTGGTGATCGGTCGCTCCGGCGCATCGACGGTCGCCGAGCTCGCCGCGATCGGCCGGCCGGCGATCCTCGTGCCGCTTCCAGGTGCGATCGACCAGGACCAGGCCGCGAATGCCCGCTCCCTCGCCGAGATCGGCGCCGCAACCGTGATCATGCAGCCGGATTTCACGCCCGAGCGCCTCGCGGCGGAGGTTGCGGCCCATCTTCAGGACCCGTCCGGGTTGACCCGATCCGCTGACGCGGCGAAGAGCGCAGGCGTGCTCGACGCGGCGGAGCGACTCGCCTCCATCGTTCTTTCCCTGGCCAAGATCCCGGTGCCGGAGCGGCCCCACCAGGAGACACCCTCATGAAGCTGCCCCCGAAGCTCGGGCCCATCCACTTCATCGGCATCGGCGGCATCGGCATGTCCGGCATCGCCGAGGTGATGCACAATCTGGGCTACACCGTTCAGGGCTCGGACGCCTCGGACAACTACAATGTCCGCCGGCTCGCCGAGAAGGGCATCCGCACCTTCATCGGCCACGAGGCCAAGAACGTCGAGGCGGCCGAGGTCGTGGTCGTCTCCACGGCAATCAAGCGCAACAACCCGGAACTCGCGGCCGCCCGCGAGCGGCGCCTGCCGGTGGTGCGCCGCGCCGAGATGCTGGCGGAGCTGATGCGCTTCAAGTCCTGCGTCGCGGTCGCCGGCACGCATGGCAAGACGACGACGACCTCGCTGGTCGCGACCCTTCTCGACGCGGGCGGGCTCGACCCGACGGTCATCAACGGGGGCATCATCAATGCCTACGGCACCAATGCCCGCATGGGCGGCGGCGACTGGATGGTGGTCGAGGCGGACGAATCCGACGGCACCATCCTGAAGCTGCCGGCCGACGTTGCCGTGGTCACCAACATCGACCCGGAGCATCTCGACCATTTCGGGACCTTCGA
>JAQGJZ010000336.1 GCA_028290385.1 Enterovirga sp. | reverse complement strand
CGACGCCGATGGCCCGCGGCGGAGCCGCGCCGCTCCCGGCCATCAACCTCCTGCCGCCCCAGCGTCCGATCTACAGCGGGATCTACTGAGGGCGGCTGTGCGGCGGTGCGATCCGGGCTATGGGATTGCACCATGCCACGGCCGCACCGACCCGAGACGACGCCTGGCCGGTTCATCACCCTCGAAGGAGGGGAGGGCGCCGGCAAGTCCACGCAGAGCGAGCGGCTGGGACGCCGCCTCGAGGCCCGCGGCATCCAGGTGATCCGCACCCGGGAGCCGGGCGGCTCGCCTCGGGCCGAGGCGATCAGGGCGTTCCTGCTCTCCGGAGGCGCTAAGCGCTACGGACCCTTCGCCGAAACCCTGCTCTTCGCCTCGGGCCGCGCCGACCACATCGACCAGACCGTCTCGGCGGCTCTTGCCGAGGGCGCCTTCGTGATCTGCGATCGCTTTTCCGATTCGACCCGCGTCTACCAGGGTGCGGTCGGGGAGGTGCCCCGCCCCCTGATCTCGGCGCTGGAGCGGATCGCCGTCCGGGACACCCGCCCGGACCTGACGCTCGTCCTTGATGTGCCCGCGAAGCTGGGGCTCGCCCGGGCCAGCCAGCGGCGCGAGCTCACCGGGGAGGCCCGGGACAGGTTCGAGGAAGAGGGGCTCGCCTTCCACACGAAGGTGCGCGAGGCATTCCTGGCGATCGCGGCGGCCGAGCCGGAGCGCTGCGCCGTTGTGGACGCGGCGGGGCCGCCGGACAGTGTCGAGCGCCTGATCTGGGCCGAGGTCGAGGCGCGCCTGCTGACACCGGACGCACCTGTCGGGGATACGGCCGATGCGTGAGAGCGGTGGCACCCTAGCGGGCATCCTGCATCCGCGCGGGCGGCAAAACCTCGTCGGACATGCGGAGGCGGAGCGGAGCTTCGCGGACGCGATCGGATCGGGCCGCCTTCACCATGCATGGCTGATCGGCGGGCCCGAAGGCATCGGCAAGGCGACGCTGGCCTACCGGGTCGCGCGCCGCCTGCTCGCGGACAGGAGCGAACTGGTGTCCCGGGAAGGAGACACACTCGCGGTCGATCCCGCCGGGCGAACCGCCCGGCAGGTCACGGCGGGCTCTCATCCGAACCTCATCGTGCTCGATCTCGAGACCGCTTCGGCTGATGTGGACCGTCCGCCTGCAAAGACCATCCCGGTCAAGACGACGCGCCGGGCGCTCGCCTTTTTCGGCACGACTGCCGCGAATGGCGGGCACAGGGTGATGATCGTCGACTCGGCCGAGGACCTGACCGTCCAATCCGCCAACGCGCTCCTGAAAACCATTGAGGAGCCGCCGCCGAGCTCGACAATCTTTATCGTCTCGCACGCACCACAGCGCGTGCTGCCGACCATCCGATCGCGCTGCCGCAAGCTGACCCTGAACCCGCTATCGGAGGAGCAGGTGCTGGGGGTGCTGCGCTCGCTCGGGCCGGACGCAATGCAGGCCGGGGAGGGCGATGCGGACCTCGTGGCGAGCGCGGCCGCGCGGGCGGACGGCTCGGTCGGGCGCGCGCTGACGCTGCTCGATCCCCGGCGGCAGGCCATCCTCGATGAGGTCTCGGCGCTGCTGGGGCAGCTGCCCGAGGTGCCGATGGTGCGGATCCTGAGCCTCGCGGAGAAGCTGGCCGATCGCAAAGCGGAGGGCAATTTCGAGCTCGCGCTGGATGCCGTCCAGCTCTGGGCGGCCGAGCGGATCAGGGGAGGGGCGGCACTCGGGCCGGCCCGCCTTGCACCCCTCGCGGAGCTATGTGAGAAGGTCTCGGACGCTGCGAGGTCGGTCGAAACCTACAACCTCGATCGTCGCCCATTCATCGTGTCGATGTTCGGGGACTTGGCGGAGGTCGTCCGCGCCACCGCCTGACCCGGCCCCGCGTTATCAAGGTTCGGCATGGCCGGCGCGCCCTATTACATTACCACTGCGATCTCCTACCCGAACGGGGCTCCGCATATCGGCCACGCCTACGAGGTCATCGCCTCGGACGCGATCGCCCGGTTCAAGCGGCTCGACGGCTTCGACGTGTTCTTCATGACGGGCACGGACGAGCACGGGCTCAAGATCCAGCAGACCGCCAGCAAATCCGGGACGACGGCGCAGGCCTTCGTCGACGAGATGGCGCCGAAATTCCGCGAGATGGCGGACCTCCTCAACTGCTCCTACGACCGCTTCATCCGCACGACGGACGAAGACCACCTCCGCGCGAGCGAGGAGATCTGGCGCCGCATGGAGCGGGCAGGGGACATCTACCTGTCCAAGTATTCCGGCTGGTACTCGGTCCGGGACGAAGCCTACTTCGACGAGAGCGAGCTGACCACGGCCGCGGACGGCACCCGACGCGCCCCGACCGGCACGCCCGTGGAATGGGTGGAGGAGGAAAGCTACTTCTTCCGCCTTTCCGCCTACGGCGACCGGCTGCTGGCGCATTACCGCGAGAACCCGGATTTCGTCGGCCCGGAGACGCGCCGGAACGAGATCGTTTCCTTCGTCAGCGGCGGTCTGCAGGACCTGTCGATCAGCCGCACGACCTTCGATTGGGGCATCCCGGTTCCGGGCGACCCGAAGCACGTCATGTACGTCTGGGTCGATGCGCTCACGAACTACCTGACGGGAGCAGGCTTCCCCGACGAGACGAGCCCGCGCTGGCGCTACTGGCCGGCCGACGTGCACGTGATCGGGAAGGACATCGTCCGCTTCCACACCGTTTATTGGCCGGCCTTCCTGATGTCCGCCGGGTTGCCCCTGCCGAAGCGCGTCTTCGGCCACGGCTTCCTGTTCAACCGCGGGGAGAAGATGTCGAAGTCGGTCGGCAACGTCATCGATCCGGCGTCGCTCGTCTCGGCCTACGGCGTCGACCAGCTCCGCTACTTCTTCCTGCGTGAGGTGCCGTTCGGGCAGGACGGCAACTATTCGCACGAGGCGATCGTCAACCGCATCAACGCCGACCTCGCGAACGACCTCGGCAACCTTGCCCAGCGCTCGCTGACGATGATCGCCCGCAACTGTGACGGCCTGGTCCCGAACCCGGGACCGTTCACGGAGGCGGATCAGGCCCTGCTCGCCCTGGCCGATGCGCTGCCGGAGAAGGCGAGGGCGGCCATGGACGGCTTCGCCCTGCACGCCATCCTGTCCGAGATCTGGTCGGTCGTCGCCGACGCGAACCGTTATTTCGCGTCACAGGAACCCTGGATCCTGCGAAAACAGGATCCTGCCCGAATGGGCACCGTGCTCTACGTCACGGCCGAGGTTCTCCGCGAGATCGGCATCATGGCGCAGCCCTTCGTGCCCGTGGCGGCCGCGCGGCTTCTCGATCTCCTGGCGGCTGCGCCGGATGCGCGAGACTTTGCCGCAATCGGCTCGGCCTCGCGGCTCGCGGCGGGGACGCCCTTGCCGGCACCCTCGCCCATCTTCCCGCGTTACGTTGAGCCCGAGGAGGCCGCCTGACATTGCTGATCGACTCGCATTGTCACCTCGACTTCCCTGATTTCGCGGAGGATTTGCCCGGTATCATCGCCCGGGCGAAGGCGGCGGGCGTGGGCCGCATGGTCACGATCTCGACGCGCGTCGCGAAGGCGGACACCTACCGCCGGATCGCCGAGGCGAATCCGGAGGTGTTCTTCACGGTCGGGACCCACCCCCACAATGCGGCCGAGGAACCCGACGTCCCGGCCGAGACGGTCATCGAGGCTGTCCGGCATCCGCGCTGCGTCGCGGTCGGCGAGGCCGGGCTCGACTTCCACTACGACAAGAGCCCGCGCGACGTGCAGGAGCGCGTCTTTCGGGTCCACATCCGGGCGGCGCGCGAGAGCGGGCTGCCGCTGGTCATCCATGCCCGGAACGCGGACGACGAGATGATCCGGATCCTGACCGAGGAGCATGGGCGAGGGCGCTTCGATGCCGTCCTGCACTGCTTCTCGTCGGGGCGCCGGCTGGCGGAAGTCGGGGTGGAGCTCGGCTTCTACGTGTCCTTCTCGGGCATCCTGACCTTCAAGAATTCCGAGGAGATCCGGACGATCGCGCGCGAGGTGGTGCCCCGCGAGCGCCTGCTGGTGGAGACGGACGCGCCCTACCTCGCGCCCGTTCCGCATCGCGGCCAACGGAACGAGCCCGCCTTCGTGGCGCATACGGCCCGGGTGCTCTCCGATACGATCGGCGTAACGCCAGACGAGATCGCCGGCCTGACGACGGGCAATTTCGAGCGGCTGTTCGCGAAGGCAGCCCAGGCCGGTGGCGCCCGGAAATCCGCGGCATGAGCTTCGCGCTCACGATCCTCGGCTGCGGGTCTTCGGCCGGCGTTCCGCGGGTCGGCCTCGGATGGGGAGCAGCCGATCCGAGCAATCCCAAAAATCGCCGCCGCCGCTGCTCGATCCTGGTGGAGCGCGACGGGCCCGGCGGCCGGACCAGCGTGCTCGTCGATACCACGCCGGACCTCCGGGAGCAGTTGCTCTCGGCCGAAATCCAGCGGCTCGACGCCGTCCTGATCACGCATGACCACGCGGACCACACGCACGGGATCGACGACCTCCGGCCGCTTGTGATCCACATGCGCCGGCGCATGCCGGTCTATTCCGACGAGGCGACCGGCCGGGTGCTTCAGGTGCGCTTCGGGTATTGCTTCGAGACGCCGGCAGAGAGCGATTACCCGCCGATCCTGACCGATCACCGCATCGACCCCAACCGGCCCGTCACGATCGACGGCCCGGGCGGGCCGATCGAAGCCATGCCGTTCGTCGTCGAGCACGGCCGGCCGGAGGCGCTCGGGTTCCGGTTCGGTCCGGTCGCGTATCTGCCCGACGTGAGCGCCGTGCCGGACGAGGCGCGCCGCAGGCTGCAGAACCTCGACATCCTCATCCTGGACGCGCTGCGCTACACGCCGCATCCGACGCACTTCTCCGTGTCGGAGGCACTGGCCTTCATCGCGGAGGTCCGGCCACGGCGTGCTGTGCTGACCAACATGCACACGGATATCGATTTCGAGACGATCCGAAGCGAACTGCCGGCCGGCATCGAGCCGGCGTTCGACGGCATGAGGCTGCAATGGACAGCCTGAGAACCGAATTGCGGCGGCAAGCCGGGCTCGTACTACACCCGACTGCCTCAGCAGACGCGGTTCGGTTCCATAATATATCTTATGCGAATGGCCTCTGGAGAGCTCCCCTGCTGTGCAGCGGTCTGAGCGCGAGGCCCAACCAAGCGAGCTGCTGGTGAGCGACGGCATCCCGTTCGAGCCGAAACCGTCGCGCGAGCTGGCAATGCTGCTCGCCATCATGGCGGCGCTTCGAGAGCCGGAGACCGGCTGTCCTTGGGACGTCGCGCAGAGCTTCGAGACCATCGCGCCCTACACGATCGAGGAGGCCTACGAGGTTGCGGACGCGATCGCCCGCGGCGACCCCGACGACCTCCGGGACGAGCTTGGTGACCTGCTGCTCCAGGTCGTGTTCCACGCCCGCATCGCCGAGGAGCGCGGCGCGTTCGACTTCGGCGGCGTGGTCGAGGCGATCACGACCAAGCTGATCCGTCGGCACCCGCATGTCTTCGGTGACGCGCGCAACCTGGCACCGGCCGAGGTCAAGCGGCTGTGGGACGAGATCAAGCAGGCCGAGCGCCGCGAGCGCGCCGAGCGCGATGGAGCGACCGCGAGAGCCAGCAGCGTTCTCGACGGCGTGCCGGCCGCGATGCCGAGCCTGACACGGGCCGACAAGCTGACCCGCAAGGCCGCCAAGGTCGGGTTCGCATGGCCCGATCTGGCGGGCGTGATCGCCAAGGTCGACGAAGAACTCGCGGAGGTGAGCGAAGCGGTCGCCTCGGGCGATAAGGCGGAGATCGCGGACGAGGTCGGCGATCTCCTGTTCACGGTGGCCAATCTCGCCCGCCACCTGGACGTTGACCCGGAGGCCGCATTGGCGGCCGCGACCCGAAAGTTCGAGCGGCGCTTCAAAGCCGTCGAGCAGGCGCTTGCGGCCGATGGACGGTCACCCGAGCAATCCGATCTGGCCGAGATGGACCGGCTCTGGGACGCCGCAAAGGCGGCCGAGCGGGCAGGGAGCGCCGAGCGACGCTAGGTCAGCCGCTCCGCCTGCGGAAAACGCTTCCAGAGGCGGGGCTCCTTCTCCGGGGCGATGCGGACGACGAGGTCGGTCCGACCGCCCTCGCCTACCTGACGGTCGATGATCTCGGCCTCCTCGTGCAGCCAGTTCGAGGCTGCACCATCGGTCGGCTCGATCGAGATGCGGAAGCTCGGCCGGCCCGCCGCGATCCGCGCCTCGATCTGGGCGAGCAGCGCATCGACGCCCTCGCCGCTCACCGCCGACACGAGCGCCGGCCGGCCCTCGGGCGGCGCCCGTTCCGTAATCGCGGACAGCCGCTCCCGTTCGGGCGCCGGGAGCAGGTCGGCCTTGTTCCAGACCTCGATCAGGCGCGAGCGGTCGTCCGGGTTGACGCCCAGCTGGCGCAGCACGTTCTGCACGTCGGCGGCCTCGGCCTCGGTCTCGCCATGCGCGATGTCGCGCACGTGCAAGAGTACATCGGCCTCGATCACGTCCTCGAGCGTGGCGCGGAAGGCCGCGACCAGCATGGTCGGCAGGTCCGAGATGAAACCCACCGTGTCGGACAGGATCGCGGTCTCGCCGTGTGGGAGCTTGATCGCCCGGGAGGTCGGATCGAGCGTCGCGAACAGCAGGTTTTCCGCGAAGACCCGCGCCGAGGTCAGCCGGTTGAAGAGGGTCGACTTGCCGGCATTCGTGTAGCCGACAAGCGCGATGATCGGGTACGGCACGCGCCGCCGACTCGCTCGATGAAGCGAGCGCGTCTGCTTCACGGCTTCGAGGTCGCGCTCGATGCGACGCATCCGGTCCTGAATGATGCGCCGATCCGCTTCGATCTGCGTCTCGCCGGGGCCGCCGAGGAAGCCGAAGCCACCGCGCTGGCGCTCAAGGTGCGTCCAGGACCGGACAAGGCGGCTGCGTTGATAGGCCAGATGCGCGTGCTCGACCTGCAGCGCGCCCTCGCGCGTGCGGGCCCGCCGCCCGAAGATTTCGAGGAT
>JAQGJZ010000327.1 GCA_028290385.1 Enterovirga sp. | reverse complement strand
ATGGCCGGCCTCGCTGTCGGCTTTGCTGCCGCTGCCACCCAGCCCGCCGCCGCTCAATCCGGCTGGTGGAACGACCCGATGAACGGGCGCGAGATGCAGTATCTCGATGAGGACGCGCGCGCCCAGTCCACCCCGATCCCGCGCCAGCGGGTGGAGTTCTCGGGCCAGTACGCGCCGGGCACCATCGTGATCTCCACGAGCGAGCGCCGGCTCTACTACGTGACCCGCCCGGGCGAGGCGATCGAGTACGGCGTCGGCGTCGGTCGGCCCGGCTTCGAATGGAGCGGCGTGAAGCGCGTTTCGGCCAAGAAGGAATGGCCGAGCTGGACGCCGCCGGCCGACATGCTGCGCCGCCGTCCCGATCTGCCGCGCTACATGTCGGGCGGCCCCGACAACCCGCTCGGCGCCCGCGCGATGTATCTCGGCTCCTCGCTGTACCGCTTCCACGGCTCCAACGAGCCGGAGACGATCGGCCAGGCCGTCTCCTCCGGCTGCATCCGGATGACCAACGAGGACGTGATCGACCTCTACAACCGCGTGAAGGTCGGCGCGAAGGTGGTCGTTCTCGACTGACCCTTAGGGCAGCACCGAATGCGAACGGCCCGGAGCTCAGCTCCGGTCCGTTTTGCTGTCGCGGCCGCGGATGCCGAAGGGCAGTTCCCGCCGGGCCGCTGAGGCACTAAGTCATGCAGGACAAGACGGTCGGCGCGGCTCGGCCGCGCGTTTCGGGGACGAAAGGCTCATGCCGCTAAAGCAGAACGTGGATCTGGCGCTCGAGAGCGCAATCGGGGTCGGCGGGCTGCCGCGGGCGGCCTTCGAGGCCGGGCTCTCCGCCGCCGCGAGCGCGGTGCAGCGCCTGCAGGAGGACCTCCAAACAGGCCGCCTCGCGCTGCTCCAGCTTCCCGGTACGGAATCGGACATCGCCGGAATCGAGCAGGCCGCATCCGAGCTGAAGCGCGGCGCGACCGACATCGTGCTGCTCGGCACCGGGGGCTCGAGCCTCGGCGGGCAGACGCTCGCCCAGCTCGCCGATTGGGGCGTGCCCGGCATCGGGCGCCTGGCCGACGGGCCGCGCCTTCACTTCATGGACAATCTCGACCCGATCACTTTCGGGCGCCTGCTGGAGCGGTTGCCGCTCGCCACGACGCGGTTCGTCGCGATCTCGAAATCCGGCGGCACCGGCGAGACCTTGATGCAGACCATGGCCGTGCTGTCCGCCCTGAAGGCGGCCGGGCTGGCGGGCAGGGCCGGCGAGCTGCTGCTCGGCCTGTCGGAGCCGAAGAAGCCCAACGGCAAGAACGCGCTCCGGGCGCTGCTCGAGCCGGAAGGCGTGCGCTTCCTGGAGCATCATACGGGGGTGGGCGGCCGCTATTCGGCGCTGACCAATGTCGGCCTTCTCCCGGCCGCGATCCTCGGGCTCGACATCCGGGCGATCCGGGCCGGCGCGGGCGAGGCGCTGGCGCCGCTGCGGGACGGGGCGGAGATCGCCGACATCCCGGCCGCGCAGGGCGCCGCCCTTGCGATCGCGGCCGCCCTGGAGAACCGGGGCACGCACGTGCTGATGGCCTATGCGGACCGGCTGGAGCGTTTCACGAAGTGGTGGGTGCAGCTCTGGGCGGAAAGCCTCGGCAAGGAAGGCCGCGGCTCGCAGCCGGTCGCCGCGATCGGCCCGGTCGACCAGCACAGCCAGCTTCAGCTCTATCTCGGCGGGCCGAACGACAAGCTGTTCACCGTGATCACGACCGGGGTGGCCGGGAAAGGCCCTGTCATGGACGCGGCGCTGGCGGAGCGCGCGGGCGAGCCGGGCTTTGCCGGGCGGCCGATCGGCGACCTCGTGGCCGCGCAAGGGCGGGCAACCGCCGACACGCTGGCGCGCAATCGCCGCCCCGTCCGCCGCATCGAGATCGACACGCTCGATGCGCGCGCCATGGGCGAGCTCACCATGCACTTCATGCTGGAGACCATCCTGACCGGCTACGCGCTCGGGGTGGATCCCTTCGACCAGCCGGCCGTCGAGGAAGGCAAGATCCTGGCGAAGCAGTACCTGGCGGAGAGCCGGGCCTAGGCCCGTCCGCCCGCATGCGCGCCCCGGTCGCCGTTCGCCGGCTCGATCCCGTTCTCGTCGACCGCATCGCGGCCGGCGAGGTGGTCGAGCGGCCCGCCGCCGTCGTCAAGGAACTCGTCGAGAACGCGATCGATGCCGGCGCGAGCTCGGTCGAGGTCACGCTGGAGGGCGGCGGGCGCCACCTGATCCGGGTGGTCGACGACGGCGGCGGCATGAGCCCGGAGGATCTCGAACTCGCGGTCGAGCGCCACGCGACCTCCAAGCTGCCCGACGGCGACCTCTCGACGATCCGGACGCTCGGCTTTCGCGGCGAAGCCCTGCCGTCGATCGGGGCGGTGGCGCATCTCACCATTCTGACCCGGCAGGCGGACGACCCGACGGGCGCCGCGATCACGGTGGATGCCGGCCGCAAGGGTCCGGTGCGGCCCGCCCCGGCGGCCTTCGGCACCCGCATCGAGGTGAAGGACCTGTTCGGGGCGACGCCGGCCCGGCTGAAATTCCTGAAATCCGACCGCGCCGAGGCGCTTGCCGCGGCCGAGATCGTGCGCCGCCTCGCCATTGCGCATCCGGGGCTGCGGCTCAGCCTCGCCGGCGACGGCCTTTCGGCGATGGCGCTGCCGCCGGAGCCGGACACGCCGGAAGGGTTTTTGCGCCGCGCCGCGCGCGTGCTCGGGGCCGAGTTCCGCGATAACGCCGTGGCGCTCCGGGCCGAGCGCGAGGACTTGATGCTGTCCGGCCATGTCGGGCTGCCGACCTTTCACCGCGCGGCCGGGACGCACATTCATTTCGTCGTGAACGGCCGCCCGGTGCGGGACAAGCTGCTGCTCGGCGCGGTGCGGGGCGCCTATGCGGACACGATGGCGGGCGACCGCCACCCGGTTCTGGCGCTCGCGCTGAATTGCGACCCGCGCCTCGTCGACGTGAACGTCCATCCGGCCAAGACGGAGGTGCGCTTCCGCGACCCCGGCCTCGTTCGCTCGCTCGTCGTGTCGGCCATCCGGGATGCGCTCGCGGGTGCTGGCCACCGCGCCTCGACCACGGGCGGGCTGCGCACGCTGGACCGCCTGCGCAGCGGTGGCGGGGGTGGCGGCGTGTCGGGCTGGTCTCCGGCGCCGCGGCCAGCGCCGATCGGGGACAGCTGGCAGGCGCCGCTCGACGGGCCGGCGCAGCCGAACGGGTTTGCGGACGGCGCCCAGGCGAGTTTCGCGGCCTTTGCGCCCGGGGCTGATGCCCGCGCCGCCGCGCCCGCAATGCCCGAGATGGAGGAGGCGCCGCTCGGGGCGGCCCGGGCGCAACTGCACGAAACCTATGTCGTGGCCCAGACCCGGGACGGCATCGTCATCGTGGATCAGCACGCGGCGCATGAGCGCCTCGTCTATGAGCGGCTCAAGGCCGAGCGCGCGGGGGCCGGCATC
>JAQGJZ010000277.1 GCA_028290385.1 Enterovirga sp. | reverse complement strand
GGCAGGATTTGCGGCAGCAGCTCCACCACGGTCACGTCGGCGCCCATGGTCCGGTAGAACGACGCGAACTCGATGCCGATCGCGCCCGAGCCCATCACGAGCAGCGATTTGGGCATCCGCTCGGGCACCATGGCCTCGTAATAGGTCCAGATGAGCTTCTTGTCGGGCTCGATGCCCGGCAGCGCGCGCGGGCGGGCGCCGGTCGCGACCACGATGTGCTTGGCCGTATAGGAGCCGGCACCGAGCGCCCCCTTCGGCGGCGTGGCGCGCTTGGTCTCCTTCACGCTGACCTTGCCGGGGCTCCCGCCCTTCGGGGCGGCCTCGATGCTGGCCTCGCCCCAGATCACGTCGATCTTGTTCTTCTTCATCAGGAAGGCGACGCCCTCGGCGAGGCGTTTGGAGACGCCGCGCGAGCGCTGCACCACCGCGCCGATATCGGCCGAAACGGTGCCCTCGATCTTCAGCCCGTAATCGCCGGGGTGCTGCATGTAGTGGAACACCTCGGCCGAGCGCAGCAGCGCCTTGGTCGGGATGCAGCCCCAGTTGAGGCAGATGCCGCCGAGGTGCTCGCGGTCCACCACCGCCGTCTTGAAGCCGAGCTGCGCCGCGCGGATCGCCGCCACATAGCCGCCCGGCCCCGCCCCGATGATGATGACGTCGTATTCGCCGGCCATGCGCGCGTTCCCTACCCTGACGATGTCGTGGCCGGGCCGAGGCCCGCCAGTTCGGGGCGCTCGCCGCCCCGGTGCAGAGGTTTGTTCAAGGGCGGCGGCACGGCGGGGTCAAGCCCGGCCGCGACATGGGCGCCCTCACCCCTGCGGCACGACCGGGCGCGCCATCAGCCCGCGCCCCTCGGGGGCGGGCCGAAACCCCTCCTCCTCCAGCAGCGCGCGCAGCTCCGGATCGAGGCTCGCCGGATCGAGCACGACGGCCGCGAGCCCGTCTTCGGCCGCGAGCGCATCGGCAAGGCGCAGCACCCGTGGGCCGAGCTCGCCGACCCGCTCGTGCAGAACCGCGACCGCATCCACCCGCCAGGTCTCGCCGTCGGGCCGCCCGTCGAGCGCGGCGACGACCCTGCCGTTCTCCTCCGCGACGACGGCTTCGGCCGGCGCCGGCCCCGAGCGCTCGCCGAGCAAGGCGCGGAGCGTATCCATGTCCTCGGGCCGGGCCCGGCGGAACGGCGGGTGCAGGTTCAGCATGCAGTCTCCTCCAGCCCGAAGGGGCGGAGAGCCAACGCGCTATCCGCCGGTCCGTTCTGCAAAGGCCTGGGCGAAGCGCGTCATCGTCGGCTCGTCCGTCATGTCGAGCCGCAGCGGCGTGACCGAGATCTGGCCGTCGGCGAGCGCCTTCAGGTCCGTGCCGTTGCCCGGCGTGAAGGGTTTGCGCGAAAAGCCGATCCAGAAATACGGGTTACCGCGGCCGTCGCGCCGCTCCTCGATGCCCAACAGGTCGTTGTCGCGCTTGCCCTGGGCCGTGACCGCGACACCCTTGACCTCCTCCGGCTCGCAATCGGGGAAGTTGACGTTGACCACGGTGCCCTGCGGGATTCCGGCCTCCAGGATCAGCCGGATGGTCGCCGCGCCGTGGCGCTCGCCGCAATGCCACTTGATGTTGTCGCGGCCGCTCTTGCCGTAGGCCTGGGACAGGGCGATCGACGGAATGCCGAGGATCGTGCCCTCCATGGCGCCCGCAATGGTGCCGGAATAGCCGACATCCTCGGCGACGTTCGAGCCGCGATTGATGCCGGAGAGGACGAGATCGGGCCGCCGCTCCTTCATCAGGTGGCGCGTCGCCATGATCACGCAATCGGTCGGCGTGCCCTTCACGGCGAAGCGGTTCGGGGAGACCTCGCGCAGGCGCAGCGGATCGGAGAGCGAGAGCGAATGCGACACGCCGGAATTGTCGAATTCCGGCGCCGATACCCAGACATCGTCCGACAGCTCGCGCGCGACCCGCTCAAGGACCTCGAGCCCCGGCGAGTGGATGCCGTCATCGTTGGTGACGAGAATTCTCAAATCAACACTCCCCTGTCATCCTCGGGCTTGACCCGAGGATCCAGGATCGTCGAGCGCCCGGCTTGGATGGTCGGGTGGAGCCCGACCATCCAAGCAACTATCCGCCGATCCGCGTGATCCCGCCCATATAGGGCAGGAGGGCGGAGGGCACGGTCACGGAGCCGTCCGCCTCCTGGTAGTTCTCCAGCACGGCGATCAGCGCACGGCCGACCGCGACGCCCGAGCCGTTCAGCGTATGGACGAAGCGCGGGGCCTTCTCGCCCTTGGCGCGATAGCGCGCGGCCATGCGGCGGGCCTGGAAATCGCCGCAGACCGAGCAGGACGAGATTTCGCGGTAGGTCCCCTGCCCCGGCATCCAGACCTCGATGTCGTAGGTTTTTTGGGACGCAAAGCCCATGTCGCCGGTGCACAGCGTCATCACCCGGAACGGCAGGTCGAGCCGCTTCAACACCTCTTCGGCGCAGGCGAGCATGCGCTCGTGTTCCTCGCCCGAAGTCTCCGGCGCCGTGATCGAGACGAGCTCGACCTTCGTGAATTGATGCTGGCGCAGCATGCCGCGCGTGTCCCGCCCCGCGGCGCCGGCCTCGGCCCGGAAACAGGGCGTTAGCGCCGTGAAGCGAAGGGGCAGCTCCTCTTCGGAGAGGATGCTTTCGCGGACGAGGTTCGTCAGCGGGACCTCGGCGGTGGGGATGAGCCAGCGATACGGTGTCGCCTCCGCAATCGGCTTGAGGCGCCTGCGGAAGTCTCCCTGCTCCCGCGCGAAATCCGGGCTCACCTCAGTGGAAAGGGTGTTCCCATCGCGAACTACCTTGCCTGCCTCACTAAGCAGACGAGCGCCATACTCCTGGGCGGCATTCAAGAGCTCCGGATCATCTCGTACGGCCCGATCGATCAGATCGATCGCGAACCCGAAGGGCG
>JAQGJZ010000271.1 GCA_028290385.1 Enterovirga sp. | reverse complement strand
CGCCTGATCGCCACGAAAGGCACGGCCCGATCGGGCGCCGCCTTCCGGCCCGACCGCGAGGCCTCGATGATGCGGGCCCTCGCGGAGCGGCACGCGGGGCTCCTGCCGCTCGACACCGCGGAGGGGATCTGGCGCGTCATCATCGCCACCTTCACCTACGTCCAGGCACCGTTCTCCGTGCATACCGACGTATCGGGAGGCGACGCGCCGATGCGCGATTCGGCCCGCTTCCATTTCGGCTTCACGGTGCCCTACCGGCAGCACGACGCCGCGCCGTCCGTGATCGCGGCGGTCGCGGCCTCGCGCGGCGACCTTGGGCTCGTCCGGCTCGACCAGGGCGCGAGCGCCGGGGCGTGGTGGCGGCAGCTCGAAGGCGAAGGCGCCCCTAAGGTGATCGCCCGCCTGCCCTTCATCGAGCGTCCGGACCACCCGGCCGGCACGCCCGTCCTGGTCGTCTCGCGGCCGCTCGAAAGCCCTGGCGCGCGGGAGGCGGTGCTTTATTCGGCGCGGCTCGAGCGCTGGAGCGACACGGCGGCCCAGACCTTTGCCGAACTCGGCGGCGAGATCATCGGAACGGCCGGGGAGGCGCAGGGCTTGTCCGTGCTGGCCGCCCTGCCCGGCGACCTCGGGCGCGAGGCGCTGCTCGCGGCGCTCGCACCGGCCGGTCTCGCGTCGCGCAGCGTGGTCGAGGTCGGCTCGCACGCGGCCCGTTTTCGGGTCAGCGACTAGCGCCCCGGCCGGCGCGGCGCTCAACGGCCCGCACGCGCAATTGCAGAAGCACGGTCGCGACGAGGCAGAGCCAGGCGAGGCCGAGCGCGATCTCGACAAGCGCCTGGGCGCCCCAGCTTTCGCGAACCAGCGCGAAGCCGAACGGCGTCACCCCGAACGCGATGTTCTGGGGCACGTTCAGCCGGCCGAGCACGCGCGCGTAGGCGGCCACCCCGAAGAGCCGCAGCGGCGCGACCGCGCGCACGATCGACATGAAGCCGGTCGATAGCCCGTAGACGATCGCGAAGGCCACGGCCCCGGCCGGGCTCGCACCCCACACCAGCAGGGCCGCGAGGGCGGCCGGCATCAGCAGCGCCGCCAGCACCCCGATGGTCAGGATGTCGAAGCGGCGCCCGCCGACCATCTCGAACCCACGCGCGAGCATCTGGCCGAGCCCGAACAGGCTGCCGACCGCCACCGCGGTCTTCTCCGCGTGGCCGAAGCCGGTGAGGATGCCCACCATGTGCAGCGGCAAGCCCCAGGTCAGCATGCCGCCGAGCGCGAACGAGATGGCGGCGAGCGCATAGGCGCCGCGCACCGGCACCGGCGGCGGCGCGAGACTCTCGGGCAGCGGCTCGGGATCGTCCCGCTCGCGAAGGGCCTGCGCCGGGCCGGGCAGGCTCCAGGCGTGCAGCGGCATGCACACGAACACGTTCAGGGCCGCGAACACCACAAGGGCGCCGCGCCAGCCCAGCCCGTCCGCAAGCCAGATCAGCGTCGGCCAGGCGACAAAGGAGGAGACCCCCGTCACGAGCAGCAGGATCGCGATCGCGTTTCTGGCCCGGGCCGGCGCGATCTGGACGAGCGCCGTCGAGGCTCCCTGGTTGAGGGCGATCGGCATGGCCGCGCCGAAGATCGCCCAGGCGAGCAGAAACGCGACCGGCCCCCGGGCCATGGCGAGCACGCAAAGCCCGAGCGCGACCAGCCCGGAGCCGATTACCATCCAGCGCCGCGCGCCGTCCCGCTCGAGCACGCGCCCCGCGGCGGGCGACAGCAGCCCCCCGATCAGCAGCATCACGGTGAGCCCGCCGAAGACGAATTCGGGCGCGATGCCGGTGCCGCTCGCCATGTGGGCGTAGAGCACGGCCGGCGCGTGGAACACCGAGCCCCAGGCGACCATCTGGGTGAGGATGAGCGACACGACCGCCCGCCGCAGGGCGGGATCCAGTCGCGTTCTCACCCTGTCCGCCCTACCGCTCACGGCCCGCGTTCCCCCGCCCTGCCGCTTCTTTCAGCCGCGTCGGCGCTCTCGGCGTCGCATGATCCCGAGAGCCGGACAATGCCGCTTGGGGCGGTGCAGCCCTGCAGCGGAGCAGCTTTCCGCGTGCCTTCGGGCTCGCCTTCCGCTAAGCGGACCGCTCCTGCCAAGTGTCCTGCGATGTGCCCCGTTCAGCCATGACCGCCTCCGCTTCCGACCTCCCTCAGCCGCGCGCGGGTGTGCTTCAGATCTCGGCCTATGTGCCGGGCCGCGACCACATCGAAGGCGTCGAGAAGGTTTTCAAGCTGTCGTCGAACGAGACGCCGCTCGGCCCGTCGCCGCGCGCGATCGAGGCCTTCCGGGCGGCAGCCGGCGCGCTCGAGATCTATCCCGACGGCGGCGCAGGGGCGCTGCGCGAGGCGATCGGCCAGAAATACGGCATCGACCCCGCCCGCATCGTGTGCGGGACAGGCTCCGACGAGCTCCTGGCGCTGCTGACCAACGCCTATGTCGGACCCGGCGACGAGGGCGTGTTCACCGAGCACGGCTTTCTCGTCTACCGCATCAACATCCTCGGGGCCGGCGGCGTGCCGGTGGTGGCCGAGGAGAAGAACCTCACGGCCGACATCGACGCCATTCTGGCCAAGGTGACGCCGAAGACGAAGATCGTCTTCCTGGCGAACCCCAACAACCCGACCGGCACCTACCTGCCCTTCGACGAGGTGAAGCGGCTCCAGGCCGCCCTGCCCTCGAACGTGCTGCTGGTCCTGGACGCGGCCTATGCCGAATATGTCCGCCGCAACGACTACGCCGCCGGGCTGGAACTCGCCCTCACGGCGCCGAACGTCGTGATGTGCCGCACCTTCTCCAAGGTCTACGGCCTTGCGGGCCTGCGCATCGGCTGGCTCGTGGGCCCGGCGCATATCGTGGATGCGCTGAACCGCATCCGCGGCCCGTTCAACGTGAACGCGCCCGCGATCGCGGCGGGCGCCGCGGCCATGCGGGACGACGCGCATCTCGCGGCCGCGATTGCGCATAACGAGGAATGGCTGCCCCGGCTCACGGAAGCGTTCACCGGGCTCGGGCTCACGGTGACGCCGAGCGTCGGCAACTTCATCCTGATCCACTTCCCCCAGACGCCCGGCCGCACTGCCAAGGAGGCCGACGCCTTTCTCGGCCGCCGCGGCCTGCTGCTGCGTGCCGTCGGCGCCTACGGCCTGCCGAATGCGCTGCGCATGACGGTCGGCTCGGCCGAGGCGAACGAGCGCGTGATCGCGGCCCTGACGGAGTTCATGGCGTCGGATCGTGGTCATGCCTGACCGTCTCGGGCCGCCGCTCGCGGCGCCTCTCGTTCCCCGCCTCGCCCTTATCGGCCTCGGCCTCATCGGCTCCTCCATCGCGCGCGCCGCGAAGGCGCGGCGCCTGGCAGACCACATCGTCGCGATCGACCGGGATCCGGCCGTCGTGCGGCGGGTCGAGGAGTTGGGGATCGCGGACGAGGCAACGACCGACTTCGCGGCCGGCGTGCGCGATGCGGATCTCGTCATCCTGTGCATCCCGGTGGGTGCCTTCGCGGCCGTCTCGGCGGCCATCGGGCCCGCCCTGAAGCCGGGCGCGATCCTGTCCGACACGGGGTCGGTCAAGAAGTCGATGATCGACCAGGTGACGCCTCACCTGCCCGCCGGCGTGCAC
>JAQGJZ010000267.1 GCA_028290385.1 Enterovirga sp. | reverse complement strand
GCGGCGGTGGCCGTGGTTCGCTTCGCCAGCCGCGGACGCAGCGTCATCGAAGGCATCTTCATGCTGCCTTTGATGGTTCCGACGATCCTGCTCGGGGTGGGGCTCTACCTCGCCGCCGCCTTGACCGGATTGACGAACGGGTTCCTCGGCCTGATCCTCGGCCATACGCTTATCGCGACCCCCTACGTAATCCGGCTCGTAGTTGCGGGCTTGGAGAACATCGGGGCGTCCACGGAAGAGGCTGCAAAAAGTCTCGGCTGCAGCGGTGTCTCGGCTTTCATGCTCGTTGTGCTGCCGCAACTGAGAACCAGTATCGCATCCGGCGCGATCTTCGCATTCATCGTTTCATTCAGCGACATCAACCTGTCCTTGTTCTTGGCCGGCGCCGGAAACGTGACGATCCCTGTTCGGATTTTCTCCGACATCAACTGGCAAGGCACGCCGGTTATCGCAGCGGCCTCTGCGATACAGATGGCCCTAATTTGCGGGCTCGTAATCCTCGTCCAACGCGGGTTGGGAGGTCGGATCGCGGCCTGAGGGAAGGCCCCAGTTCCGCATAGAACAACCGAGCATGTAGCGGCACACTAAGCCGCGGAGGAAGATTGGTGTCGAACGAACGCGACGTAATCCTGCGAGCGGATGCAGCCTGGACTGGCATCCCTCCATACGTAATCCAGAACGTAGAGATCTGGGTGCGGGGAGACCGGATTTCCTGGGTCGGCCGCCAGGGCGAGCGCCCTCAATCGCCGGGCTCACTTGTGGCAGACCTGAAAGGCCACTGGCTCGTTCCCGGTTTTATCGACGCTCACGTCCACATCTATGGCCTGGATCTGCGTGACCCGAGCAACATGCTCAGCATTCCTCTGCCATTTCGCGCCCTGGTCGCCAGTGCCGATTTACGTCGCCTTCTTCAGGCCGGCGTCACGGCCGTACGCTGTGTAGGCAATCCAATCGGACCATTCCTAGCCAGAGCCGTGCGGGAGAAAGTGATCCCGGGGCCGCACATCCTAACCTCAGGGGAAGGCATCTGCAGGACAGGCGGGGCCTGGGATGCCGTCAAGTGGCCTCTGGAGTGGGTTCAGAGCTGGAACATGCTCACGGACGGGCCGGATGAATGCGTCAGACGTGTGCGGGAGCGCATCCGCGAGGGCGCCGGCATGATCAAGATCGGCAGCTCGACCGGCGAGCACTTTGATGCATCTCATGCCTGGGGCGACGACCCCAATGAGGTGCTGATCGGCTACTCGGATGAGGAAGTGAAGGCTCTCGTGGACGAGGCTCACCGCAACCGGATGAAAGTCGCGGCGCACGCGATCGGAGAGCAAGCCGTCCGGCAGGCAGTCCTGGCCGGCGTCGACACGGTCGAGCACGGCCACGCGATCGAAGAGGACACCTACAAGCTGCTAGCCGACCACGGCACCACCGTCGTGCCCACAATGACGCTGCCGGCAATGCGAGCCCGGTTCGGCGCTGAAAAAGGCCTCGCGCCGCATCTCGTGGAGATCTGGCAGAAGCACTTCGATTCCCAGCTGGCCGGCATGGAAAAGCTACTTGAATATGGGATCCCGATAGGCTGCGGCACCGATTGCGTCGGGCCTCCCTACACGCCCCATGGAACGAGCAACACCTACGAGATGGAACTCCTCGTCGAGGGTGGAATGACCCCGGAGCAGGTCCTTATCTCGAATGCCGTCGTCGGGCGTGAGCTTATGGGTATGGAGAACGAGATCGGGGCACTGGAGGCAGGGCGGTTCGCCGACATCGTCGCTCTCGCCGGCGATCCGCGCCAGGATATCAAGCTCGTGCGCTCGCCCCGCTTCGTCATGAAGGAGGGTGTGGTCTACCTAGCGCCAACACAGGCAGGCGGCCACCATGACGGGCTCGCGACCACGGATCTTCCGGCAGATATCGAGCCAAGCGCCTTCTTTGCTGAGGCGGCAGGCCTGCTGGCAGACATAGAGCATGCTCGAGCTCACGCGGAAGGCCGCGAGCACGTGCATTATTCGCAGGGTCCCGCAGGCGGGCACGCCAATCACCATCATCATGGCTCCGGTCACAGCCACGACCATGCAAGCGGCCATTCTCATGGCCACAGCCATGACGCTCACGCGCCAGGCGCCAAGGCTGACTACGGCGTTCTCGGGCGGCCGCATTGACCGGCGTCCTTCTGGCTCTGATTTGAGTGGCTCAATCCATGTCGTCCTATCGTTCGATCATCGTCTCGGGCAGCGCTTTTCTGGTCTGCGCCCTCCTCCCAGCGGCTGCACTTGCCCACCAAACCGGGAGCGCTCATCTCGACCTTGCGTCCGGCTTCGCTCACCCTCTACTTGGAGTCGATCACGTAGCGGCGATGCTTGCCATCGGGCTCTGGATCTCTGACCGGAGGCGGATCGATCAGCTAAAGGGCGCGCTGGCTTTCTCACTGGCGCTTGCCCTGGGTGGTGGTCTCGGGATCTCGGGCCTGACCATCCCGGGCATCGAGACCGCAGTGGCCGGAACGCTTGTCGCCATTGGCCTAGCGCTGGCGCTAGCAGCGCGACCGCCTTTGTCGGTCGGAGTGCCCGCCGTCGCTCTGATCGGATTGCTGCACGGCATTGTTCATGGCGTCGAACTGCCGGCAGGGCGTGGCGCGCCGGGCTACATCGCCGGGTTTGTGCTCGCGTCATTCTTCCTGCAATTCCTCGGGATGGCGGCCGGACGAGTGGTTATGCACCCTACCCCGCGCGCTCTGCGCCTTGCCGGCACTGCTGTTGGTGTCCTCGGGCTAGGTCTGCTGATCCAAGCACTGTGACAGCCCACAGGTGGGTTGCCAGCCGGCGCATAGGGCGTTCGGAGGACTGCGCCCGGTCGAGTGGCGCAGCGCTTGACGGCGGCTCGCTTGGAACGAGCCGCAGGTCATCTTCTGTGACCTCCAGCGACCTTGTTCTCGGAGGCTAACCGGGCGCCGAGATGAACCCGGGCAAAGACGGGAAGCCTTACCGGCTCAGAATGCGAGGTCGCGCGAGCCCTCGCATCCTGGACCGATCAGGTCCTGGCGGTGGTGGAAGAGCGCTCCGGATGTCCGTGGGAGCTCCCGGCGCGTGGAGCGTGACAACGGTCGCGGAGAGCGGATGCGTTTGCTTGGAGACGGACTCCGGAGCCGCGTCTATCGCGAGAACGGCGCCGCGCACCACCTCACAAACCGGCCCCCCTTAACCAGCGGCCAGGTTGAGCGGATGAACCGGACCCTCCTACGCGCAACCTTCAAGTGCTACCCCGACAAGAGCCAGGAGCGGTTCCGGGCCGTCTGCAGCTCTCGCTTTATACCTACAACCTCGCCGGCCGGCTCAATACCTCGCGGGCTCACTACGGGCACGTCCCCCATGTGTGGACGAAGAGGCCGAACCCTTCAGACTCGAGCCCCCACGGCACCTCCGGGACCGTACGTCTAGGCGCGTCGCTTCGAGGGAGCCGGCGTGGCCAGGGCAGGTGATGATTGCTGCCATCGCTCTACCATTGCGGAGCTACCTTGCATGATGTCGTGTACGACGGCTTCTCCTGCTTCCGCCGGATCCCGTGCGCGCAGGGCTTGGACGACGCGGTCGTGTGGTTTTGCCGAGCGATAGCTAGAATAAGCGGGATAGAGGTGGTTGATAAACGGGCCGGTCAGCAGCCAGAGATTCTCTAAAACTCGGACGAGCACGGAAGAGCCGGACGCTTTGTAGATCGCGAAATGAAATTCCTGGTTCGCAGCGATCGCCTCCTTCCAAGCCTCTCGCTTCTCGGCATCAACGCACCGGCGGGCCTGATACTGAATTTCGAGAAGTTCACTTTCGGTGACGAGTTCTGCTGCCCGTTCCGCCGCGAGACGCTCCAGCGGGAGCCGAACATCGCGCACTTCAAGGTAGCGCTCCAAACTCATGTTTGGCACGCGCAGTAAGTGACCGGTCCGCAGCTCGAGCGCTCCTTCACGGGCCAGCTGCATCATCGCTTCGCGGACCGGAGTAGGGCTTGTCTCGAAACCTTGGGCGAGTTGTCGGATATTGAGTCGCTCGCCGGGCTCGTAGACCCCGGTCATCAGCCCGATCCGGAGCCGCTCGTATATCCGGTCCGAAAGGCTGTCGCGCGGCACAGCCGTATCCGAGTCCCTGGTCACGCTCAGGCCTGCACTCTCGTTCTGCATGCGCTCGGCGTCCCCACCAACAAGCCGTCTCGGTCCGACCACCGCCAGAGCTCGCCCCCGTGAACGGAGGGCTATATCATGTTCCACGGCCGCTGCTGAGTACCCAAACCGGGCAGGCCCTCGTTAGCAGTGCGCAAGCCCTGCGACCAATTCACCACACGCCCCGCAAGGACGCCCTCCCCGGCTGTTACCTGAGGGCGAACCGCTCCGCGACGCGTTGTGCGTCAGGTGCGGCTTACCGGAACAAACGACATGGCTTCGCGGGCAGTGATCTCCAACGACGGCAGGCCACCAGCCACCGGCCGCGGGTGGGTCTCAGCGTCTCTGCCCACCGCGGTTCGACCCGCCCGGCGCAAAGCGCGGGAGAGGATTGTTGATGACTTCGCGGATGGCGAAGCTTGAATGCAGACGCATGACTCTCGGGAGGCGCGAGAGCTGCGTCTTATGGACGAACTCGAAGTCCTCGATATCCTGCACGGCAGCGATCAGCACGTAATCGTCGCTTCCGGACATCAGAAAGCATCGCAGCACGGACGGGCACGACGCAACCGCCTGCTCGAACTCGACAAGCGCTTCCTCGCTCTGGCTGTCGAGGGAGACCCGGACCATCACGGTCATTGAAAACCCGAGCTTCTTGAGGTCGAGCACGGCCTGATACCCCGTGATGAAGCCGTCCTCCTCCAGCGATCTCTGCCGTCGGGCACAGGCGGTCGGTGAGAGCCCGATCCGTTCCGAGAGCGAGACGTGACTTGCTCGCCCGTCCCGGACGAGTTCGGTCAGAAGGGCCGCTCCAATACGGTCCATAAAAACGCTCCAGGAAACTGCGCGAACCGGGCCCCTTCAGCAGGATTCCTTCTTGAGGGAACCACCCTGGGCCATAATTCGCCGGAAAAACGACGTCGAGCAGCGCTATTCTACCGCCGTACAATCTCGGGGCGGCGTAACATGAAAATAGGGGTTCCGAAGGAGATCAAGGTTCACGAGTACCGCGTCGGCCTGACGCCTGAAGCCTGCCAAGAATATGTCGCGGCGGGCCACCAAGTGCTCGTTGAAACCACGTTGGGCGCGGGTATCGGGGCGGATGACGAGGCCTACCGCCGCGCCGGCGCCACCGTCGCGGGCTCGGCCGCCGAGGTGTTCGCCTCCGCCGACATGATCGTGAAGGTGAAGGAGCCGCAGCCCGCCGAATGGACGATGCTTCGTCAGGGGCAGATTCTGTTCACCTACCTCCATCTCGCGCCCGATCCCGAACAGACCCAGGGACTGATCCAGTCCGGCTGCACGGCCGTCGCCTACGAAACCGTGACGGACACCCGGGGAGGGCTGCCCCTTCTCGCGCCCATGAGCGAGGTTGCTGGGCGACTCGCGATCGAGGCCGCCGGGACCGCGCTGAAGCGCTCTGCCGGCGGGCGCGGACTCCTGCTGGGCGGCGTGCCCGGCGTGGCTCCGGCCCGCGTGCTTGTTCTTGGCGGCGGCGTGGTCGGCACTCACGCGGCCCGGATGGCGGTCGGCCTCGGGGCGGATGTGACGATCTTCGATCGCTCCATCCCGCGGCTGCGGGAACTTGATGAGCTGTTCCAGGGACGC
>JAQGJZ010000219.1 GCA_028290385.1 Enterovirga sp. | reverse complement strand
TGGGCGCGGAGGTGGTGCCCGTCCAATCCGGCACGAAGACCCTGAAGGACGCCATGAATGAGGCGCTTCGCGACTGGGTCACCAATGTCGAGAGCACGTTCTACTGCATTGGCACCGTTGCCGGCCCGCATCCTTATCCGGCCATGGTGCGCGACTTCCAGTCGGTGATCGGGAACGAGACTCGCGAGCAGATGCTCGAGGCTGAAGGGCGACTGCCCGACTCCCTCGTGGCCTGCATCGGCGGTGGCTCCAACGCCATGGGGCTGTTCCACCCGTTCCTGGATGATCGCGACGTCGCGATCTATGGCGTCGAGGCGGCCGGACACGGGCTCAGCGGGCTTCACGCCGCGTCCCTGACGGGCGGGCGGCCCGGCGTCCTGCACGGCAACCGCACCTACCTCCTCATGGACGAGGACGGCCAGATCGCGGACGCTCATTCCATCTCGGCCGGACTCGACTACCCCGGCATCGGGCCGGAGCATTCCTGGCTGCACGAAATGGGCCGCGTGACCTACCTGTCCGCCACGGACGACGAAGCGCTCTCGGCCTTCGGGCTCCTGTCGAAGCTCGAGGGCATCATCCCGGCGCTCGAGCCGGCGCACGCCATCGCCAAGGTGGTCGAGCTGGCGCCCCGCTTGCCCAGGGACCACCTGATGGTGGTGAACCTCTCCGGCCGCGGCGACAAGGACGTGCCGCAGGTCGCGGAAATGCTCGGCATGTGAGGCCGGCGGCGGCCGCTTAGGCGGCCGTGAGCTTGCCCGAGAAGCGCCCGAGCTCCTCGTCGAAGCGCTCGCCGTTCTCGGCGAGCCTGCGAGAGGCTTCGTCCATCGCGGACACGGAGACTTTGAGGCCGTCCATCATGGCGCGGACGCGGCTCGCGGCGCCCCGGATCGTCTCCACGGCCTCGGACGCGAACCGCGCCTGATCGGCGATCGCGGCCGTGGCGAAGGCCTGCTCGCTCGTGGCCGCGGCCGCTGCGGCCGAGATGTCCTCAACCCGGGCGATCACGCCCACGATGCGGCCCAATTGCTCGACCGAGCGCCCGGACGCGCCCTGGATGGCGGCGATCTGGGCGGCGATGCCCCGAGTCGCCTCCGCGGTCTGGCTGGCCAGGCTCTTCACCTCGGACGCCACAACCGAAAACCCCCGCCCCGCTTCGCCGGCCCGCGCCGCCTCGATGGTGGCATTCAGGGCAAGCAAGTTGGTCTGGCTGGCGATCCCGGCAATCAGCGTGACGACGCTGCCGATCTCGCGGGCGGCGCGCTCCAGTTCCTCGATCTCGCGTCGAAGCGAGCCGACGCTCGCGGTCGTCTCGCGGACCGCATCGAGGCTCTGATTGGCCAGCCGGTCGACCTCCCCGATCGAGCCCACAAGCTGCGCGCTCGCCGACGCGGTCGAGACGAGGTTGCTGGAGCCGCGATCGGCGGCCTCACTCGTCTGCTGCGATGCATCGAGCGCGGCCTCCACGGCGGTGGCCGTGCGTGCGGAGGTTTCAGTCAGCGCGCCGGACGCATCCGTCATCGCGCCGCGCAGGTGGGAGGCGGCCTTCTCGAACGCGTCGAGCGCGGCGCCGATGCTGTGCTGGCGCGTTTGCACGGTTTCGCGTGCGTGCGAGCGCTCCAGGCTCAGGGCGTTCAGGTTGTCGACCGCCAGATACCGGACCAGGGCCGCGCAGAGCTCCGCGGTGGCCGGCCCGGACCAGCGGTGACGGCGACCGATGCGCCGCATCAGGGCCGCCGCGACATGCGCGCTGATGCCGAAATGGACCGCGATCCCGTAGCCCGTCGCCTGCTCGGCATTGTGGATGGCCCCGAGTCTCGACAGGTAGGCGCCGTCTAGCGGCTGCGACAGCAGCGCGGCGAAGAAATCGCCCTCCGCCTGCGCCAGCCGGGCGCAGCACGCGCGCTGCTCGCCGTCGTAGTTCCGGAACTTCGCCCAGGCCTCGATATAGCCGCCAACGGCGCTGCGGATGATCTCGGCGTCTCCCGAGAAGTCGTCCCGAACGGACCCGTCCATCTCCGCCGTGACGAAGAGGGCCGCCTGCCGGGCCTGCAAATCGACCTCGAAGCTGCTCATTCGGCCCGTCCTGTAACGGGCTATCGATGCCGCGACAGCGTAAACAGAGTGTGAAGACGCCTTTCAGGCCGCCGAAGGAGCCGTCGCGGGCGGGCTCGTGCGGGCCGCGGCCGTGCGGCGGTGAAGGCGGCTGAGCAGGAGGTAGATCGCCGGGGTCGTGTAGAGCGTGAGGAGCTGCGAGACGAGGAGGCCGCCGATGATGGTGACCCCGAGCGGCTTGCGGATCTCCGCCCCGACGCCGGTCGCGAGCGCGAGCGGGACGGCGCCGAGAAGGGCGGCCAGCGTCGTCATCAGGATCGGCCGGAAGCGCTCGACCGCCGCCTCGACCGCCGCCTTCTCGGGCGGGAGCCCGCGTGCCTCGGCCTCCAGGGCGAAATCGACCAGCATGATGCCGTTCTTCTTCACCAGCCCGATCAACAGGACGAGCCCGATCAGGGCGATGATGGAGAGGTCGTAGCCGACGAGGTCGAGCGCGATGAGCGCGCCGAGCCCCGCCGAGGGCAGCGTCGAGATGATCGTGATCGGGTGGACGAGGCTTTCGTAGAGCACGCCCAGGATGATGTAGACGCCGAGCAGCGCCGCCACGATCAGGATGCCGAAGCCGCCCGAGCCCTGCGCGAAATCCTTGGCGTCGCCGGCGAACTCGGCCCTCAGCGTGTCCGG
>JAQGJZ010000191.1 GCA_028290385.1 Enterovirga sp. | reverse complement strand
CACGTCGCGGCCGTGATCCGGCCGCTGGTCGGTCAGGCGCCCGTGCGTGAGGGCGCCGGCGAGGGGATACGCACCTACCGCGAGGCGGCAGAGCATTACGGCACCGAAGAGGAGCTCTGGGACGAGCTCGATCTCGCCGATCTTCCCGCCGCGCCGCGGGCCACGGTCCGTCAGCAGGCCGATGAGCCGGTGGGACTGGCGACGGATCGGGACCGCGTGCTCGCGCTCATCGGCTCGTCCCCGGTCACGCCCGACGAGATCGCCCGCCAGGCTTCGCTGCCCGTCCGCATTGTCCAGACCCTGCTTGTCGGGCTCGACCTCGAAGGGGCTATCGACCGGCACCCGGGGCAGGGCGTGTCCCGCCGCCCGGCCTGAGCTTCAGCGCGCCAGGGTCTGGCGTGCGAGCCGGCGCGAGACATTCGCGGCTTCGAGCTGCGCGATGTCGAGAAGGTAGGCCAGGATGTCGAGCCGGGATGCGCGCGCTAGGCCTGCCAGTTCGGTCGCCATATCGGCGATGTAGGCGGCTGCGCTCTCGGGCCGAATGGCCGGCGCCGCCTCGGGTTTCGGTTCGACGACACCCAAATCCGCGCTGGCGCGCCGCTTCGGGACATCTTCGGACATCTTCATTCGTCTGTGCTCGCCTACCCTGGGCGAGTAAAGCTACACACAACCCTAGAATAGCGCAACGCCATCAATACCGATCTTCGGTTGTGCTGTCCTCGCGTGAGACCCGGATCCGGTCGAGCGCGCCTTGCAGGATGTAGGCCGCCGCCATCCGGTCGACGACCTCGGCCCGCTTGGCCCGCGATGCGTCGGCCGCGATCAACGAGCGCTGCACCGCCGCCGTGGACAGGCGTTCGTCCCAGAACGCGTGCGGGAGGGGAACGAGACGGCACAGGTTGCGCATGAACGCCCGCGTCGCCTGCGCGCGGGGGCCTTCCGTGCCGTCCATGTTGACCGGCAGGCCGGCCACGAGCCCTCCGATGCTGTAACGCTCCACGAGGCTGCGGATACGCTCGGCGTCCGCGCTGAACTTGCCGCGCGCGATCGTCTCCAGCGGCGTCGCGAGGCTCCGCTCCACGTCGGACATCGCAAGGCCGATCGTCTTGGTCCCGACATCGAGGCCGAGAAGGCGGTGGCCGCGGGGCAGGGCGGCCAGCGTGGCGAGCGTCGGGTCGAGGGCGATCATTCGGGTTGTCCGCACGGCGCAGGCTGAAACGCCAGACCGCCTTTCAGCCCGGTCGCCGGGCCGGTATTTGAATGGGCGGCAAACGGAGATGCACGCCCATGAGACTCACTTGGTTCGGTCATTCCGCCTTCCGTCTCGAATTCGCAGACAAGGTGGTGCTCATCGATCCCTTCCTGTCCGGCAATCCCGGATTTTCCGGTGACGCCGAAGCGGCCGGGCAGGGCGCGACGCACATCCTCCTCACGCATGGGCACTCGGATCACATCGGCGACACGATCGACATTGCCAAGCGGACCGGCGCCAAGGTGGTGGCGAATTTCGAGATCTGCATGTGGCTGGCGAACCGCGGCGTGTCGTCGATCGAGCCGATGAATTCTGGCGGCACCACCGACCAGGCCGGCTTCGAGGTGACCATGGTTCGCGCCGACCATAGCTCGACCATGATCGACGGCGAGGTCTTCACGCCGCTCGGCAACCCCCACGGGCTGATCCTTACCGCGGCCGGCGAGCCCACCGTGTACCACATGGGGGACACCGACCTCTTCATGGAAATGGAGATCATCCAGGAGCTGCACCGCCCGGACGTGCTCCTCGTGCCGGTCGGCGATCGCTTCACGATGGGGCCTGCCCGTGCCGCCTATGCGGTGAAGCGCTTCTTCCAGCCGAAGGCCGTCATTCCGTGCCACTTCGGCTCGTTCCCGATCATTGCGCCCAACGCCGACGCGTTCGTCGCCGCCATGGAGGGCAGCGGGATGCAGGTGATCACGCCGCATGTGGGCACGGCGGTCACGCTCCGCGCGGGTTAACCCTGATCCCACTCGCACCCAAAAGTCGGGGTGACTCGCGCTCGCTCCAAGTGGCATAAAAGCGTTTACGGTTTGTTAACCGTAGCCGGGGTTTGGCCAAATGGGTGGCATCGAGGACGCGGGAGGCGAGTCGCGTCAGGGCCTCGCCTTGATGGACAGCGATGGTCGCGAGGGCGGCTGGCAGCAGCTCGACCTCGAGACCCTTCTGGCGCCATCGCCGAGGACATCGCGCGCGGATCTGGTGCTCATCGAGGTGCCGAAGCGCGGGCTCCCGAGGCGGGTGCCGGGATCGGCCTTCGTGTCGATCGGCTCCCGCCGTACGGGTGGCATCCCGGTCTATCCGATCCGGCCGCTGCCCCGTCGCTTCGCCAACGACAACGCGCCCGACAAGCGCGCGCTGTGGCGCGATCTGGTCTTCCTGATGATCCTGGCCGCGACCGTCGCGGGCGCATTCTGGAGCGGCCGCATGCACGGCTACCAGAAGGTGATCGTGGTGCCGGCGCCGTCGAGCTTCCACACCATCGTGACCTGAACCGGTTCGGTTGTCCGGGCCGGAGCGGCGGTGCTATAGGCGCGCCATTACCGCCATTCCGAGGAAATCATGTCGGTCGACCAGGCGACTGTCCGCCGGATCGCGCGTCTTGCCCGCATCCGGCTCGACGATGCGGACGTGCCGCAAATGCAGGACGAGCTGAACGCCATCCTGTCCTTCGTCGAGCAGCTGAACGAGGTCGACGTTGACGGCGTCGAGCCGATGACCTCCGTCACGCCCATGGCGATGAAGATGCGGTGCGACGTCGTGACCGACGGCGGCAACGTCGCCGCCATTCTGGCCAATGCGCCGGCCTCCGAGGACGGCTTCTTCGTCGTCCCGAAAGTGGTCGAATAGGCCGGCTTCCGGCTCCCGATACGTCCGCGAAACCTCGTTGCGAGTGGCCGGCTGCCCGGCCTGACATGCCCATGAGCGATCTGACCCATCTCACCCTCGCGGAGGCCCGCGACGCCTTGAAGGCCGGCAAGGTCTCGGCGACCGAACTGACGCAGGCGCATGTCGCCGCCGTCGAAAGCGCGCGGGCGCTGAACGCCTATGTGCTCGAGACGCCCGAGCGGGCGCTCGAAGCGGCGGCCCAGAGTGATGCCAGGCTCGCGCGCGGCGAGGGCGGGGCGCTGGAAGGCATTCCGCTCGGCATCAAGGACCTGTTTTGCACGGAAGGCGTGCGGACCACGGCCTGCAGCCGGATCCTCGGCGAGTTCACGCCGCGCTACGAGTCGACCGTCACGGCCAATCTCTGGCGCGATGGCGCCGTGATGCTGGGCAAGCTCAACAACGACGAGTTCGCCATGGGCTCGTCGAACGAGACCTCGTGCTTCGGGCCGGTCGTCTCGCCCTGGCGCCGCCAGGGCGCCGAGGGCGCGGCCGCAACGCAGCTGGTGCCGGGCGGCTCGTCCGGCGGTTCGGCTGCCGCCGTCGCGGCGCATCTGTGCCTCGGCGCCACGGCCACGGACACCGGTGGCTCGATCCGCCAGCCGGCGGCCTTCACCGGCACCGTTGGCATCAAGCCAACCTACGGCCGCTGCTCGCGGTGGGGCGTCGTCGCCTTCGCGTCCTCGCTCGATCAGGCCGGGCCGATCGCCCGCACCGTGCGCGACAACGCCATTCTCCTGCGCTCGATGGCCGGTCACGATCCGAAGGACACGACATCGGCCGACATCGCCGTCCCGGATTTCGAGGCCGCCGTCGGACGGGGCGTGAAGGGCCTGAAGATCGGGATTCCGAAGGAGTACCGGCTGGAGGGCACCCCGGCCGAGATCGAGGCGCTTTGGGCGCGCGGCGCCGAATGGCTGCGCGACGCCGGCGCGGAGATCGTCGAGGTGTCGCTCCCGCATACCAAGTATGCGCTGCCGGCCTATTACATCGTGGCGCCCGCGGAGGCCTCGTCGAACCTCGCCCGCTATGACGGCGTCCGCTACGGCCACCGCCTGCCGGCGAAGGATGTGATCGGCCTGTACGAGGGCTCTCGCGCGGAAGGTTTCGGCCGCGAGGTCAAGCGGCGCGTCATGATCGGCACCTATGTGCTCTCCGCCGGGTATTACGACGCCTATTACGTGCGGGCGCAGCAGATCCGGACGCTCATCAAGCGCGATTTCGAGCAGGTCTACGCCGCGGGCGTGGATGCGATCCTGACACCCGCGACGCCATCGGCCGCCTTCGGCATCGGCGAGAAGGCCTCGGCCGATCCGGTCGAGATGTATCTGAACGACGTCTTCACCGTGACGGTGAACATGGCCGGGCTGCCGGGCATCTCCGTGCCGGCCGGCCTGGATGCGCAGGGCCTGCCCCTCGGGCTGCAGCTGATCGGCCGCGCCTTCGACGAGGAAACGCTGTTCGCCGCGGGCCAAGTGATCGAGGATGCGGCGGGTCGCATGACCCTGCCTCAGGCCTGGTGGGCCTGAGGGCTCCGCAATGCCGGTTTCTGTCTGGATCTGGGCGGCGCTCGATCCCGTTCTGATCGCCATCGCGGTCACGCTCGGGTGGCGCGCCGATCAGAAGGGAAAGATCTTCATTGCGGCGATCGCGGCCTTCGCCGTGACCCTGCTGGTCGATTGGGCGTTCACGGCGATCGGGCTGCCGACGCTGGCGCCGATTTCCCAGTCGGGCCCGACGCTGTTCCCCGTTCGGGCCGTCGCGGCCCTGGTCTGGGCGGCGCTCGGCTACGGCGCCCGGCGGCTGAGCGGCCGCTGACGGGACGGCCCGGGGGACACCCGGGCCGCTCGCCTTTTACGGTTTGCCTGCGCCGTCCGGGTTCGCCGGCGGGAGCTTGAGGCTCGGGACGGCCGGAACGTCGGTCCGGGTGATGCTGCCGGTGGTCAGGTCGCCGTTCATGCGCCCGTTCAGATTGTCGGTGTCGTAATACAGGAAGGCCAGGAGCCCGCCTGCAACGACCATCCCGCCCATCAGGAACGCACCGAAATGGGAGGGTTCGCGCTCGACCTCGTAGCCGGTGAAACGATCGTCGTCGCGCAGCTCGAATTCGGGGCCTACCCCGCTTGGGTTGTGTCTTGTCTCGAGAGCCATGACGAGCTCCAGGTTGCCATGTCGTGATTGCCTAACGCCCATCTGACTGATCGGTTTCAGACCCCCGCAATGTCCGCTGCGGTTAAGCTCAGAAATTGCAAGGTACAAA
>JAQGJZ010000139.1 GCA_028290385.1 Enterovirga sp. | reverse complement strand
CACGTCGGCCACGAATTCCGTCGAGGTCCGCGTCACGACGCTCTGCATCGACGGTTACGGCAATATCGGCTCGCAGCTCTCGAACCTCGCCGAGGCGATGGGCATGCGGGTGATCTATTTCGACACTACGGACCGCCTCCGGCATGGCAACACCGAGCCTGTCGGGAGCCTGGAGGAGCTGCTGGCGGCGAGCGACGTCGTCAGCCTGCACGTGCCCGAGACGCCCGCGACGCACGGCATGTTCGGCGAGGCCGAGATCCGGGCCATGAAGCCGGGCGCCTATCTGATCAACAACTCGCGCGGCACGGTGGTCGATCTCGACGCCCTCGCGGCCGCCCTGAAGGACGGGCACCTGCGCGGCGCGGCGATCGACGTCTTCCCGGTGGAGCCGGCCTCGAACAACGACCCGTTCGTGACCCCCCTGCAAGGGCTCGAGAACGTGATCCTCACGCCGCATATCGGCGGCTCGACGGAGGAGGCGCAGGAGCGCATCGGGGCCGAAGTCGCGCGCAAGCTCGTCGATTATTCCGATGTCGGCTCGACGATGGGCGCGGTCAACTTCCCGCAGGTGCAACTGCCGGCGCGTCCGCTCGGCACGCGGTTCATGCAGGTGCAGCGCAACCTGCCGGGCATGCTGGGGCGCCTCAACGACGTCTTCGCCCGGCGCGGGGTCAACATCGCCGCGCAGTACTACCAGACGGACGGCGAGGTCGGTTACGTGGTGGTCGAGGCGGACGATACCGGGCCGGACCAGGCGACCGAGATCCTCACCGAGATCCGGGCTCTCGACGGAACGATCAGGGCCCGCCTGCTCTACGAGCGCCGCTAAGCCCAAGCCCGCGGGTTTGTGGCGCCGTCAGCCCGCCCGCACCGGGCAGGAGCGTGAGCCCGCTATTTGGTGATGCGCTTCGGCGAGATCGGGTCGCTGGCCGGAAAGGTCTCCTCGACCGCCTCGTCCAGCAGCTTCTCCTGCCGCTCCTTCAGATCCTCGCCGGGTTGACGGTCGCCCGGGGCATCCGCGGCCGCGAGGTCCGCCATCGCCTGGCCGGTTCGGCGCAAGGCCTCGCGCTCCTCCGCCGAGAGGCCCTGGAGCCACTGCTTCAGTGCGGCAGGCGCGCCGCCCGTGTTGTCGTTGGCCATCAAAGCGCCCCTTCTCTGCACCCAAGGCAACGGAGCGTGCCGCGCAGCGTTCCCTCGCGCGTCGGAGGTGGAGCGCGCCTGCGCGCGGGGCCACTGCTAGAACCCAGCCCAAAGCAAAAAGCGCCCGTGCGGCAACGCACGTCCTTTATTGATCAGCACAATACTCTCGCGTTGTAGCCGTTTTCTTCCATGTCGGCGGCAACGAGGGAAACAACGATGAACGTCTCAAAGACAATCGCCGCGACGCTCGTCACGATCGCCCTGGGGCTGTCGCTGGCCGTTGCGGAAGCCTTGCCGGATTTCGGCACGACGACCTACGGCGAGAGCCGGCATCATCACGAGCTCGGCCTGCCGCGCGCAGCCGACCTCGCCGGGGCGCTCGTCCTCGAAACCATTTGCCCCAACCGGCGCCTCGGCTAGCCGGCGCTCGAGAGCGCTAGGCGTGTCGCCCGCTAGAGCGGCATCCCGATTAGGTTCCGCCCGGACCGGGTGACCGATCCGTGACCGACCGCCCGATCCCGGAGATCGTGCCAAACAAGGGAGAGCCCGATGGCCGCCCGACGATTACGCTTCCTGCTCGGGGTCACGGTCCTGCTGGACGTGGCCTGGTCCGCCCTGATGGTGTGGTCGTTCGGGTGACGCCGAAGTCGATCAGGCGGCCTGCGGCTTCCGCCCGACAGGGCCCGGGGCGGCGAAATCCCCGGCACGCTCGACCGTGACCTCGACCCGCATGTCGATGAAATCGTCCGGATAACCGATATAGCTCCCCGACAGCGGGGCCGCCTGCTCGGGATCACGCACCAGGGCGACACGCACGAGGTCCCGGTTGCCCACGGACCCGCAGGTCGGGTCGAAATCCACCCAGCCGATCCCAGGCACATGGACCTGCGTCCAGGCATGCGTGTGGCCGCCGAGGGTCGCGCTGTCCGGCCCCTGCCCCGGGACATGCAGGTACCCGGAGGCGAAGCGGGACGCGAAGCCGAGGGCGCGCACGCCCTCCCCCATCAGCACCGCAAAATCCCGGCACGAGCCGCTGCCGAGCCGCAGCGTACGGACGGGGCTCTGGATGCCCTTCTCCAGCCGCGGGCGATATGTGAAATCCTGCCGGATGCGCGCGCTCAGCCGGGTGAGAAAGCCGAGCGCATCGCCGTCCCCATCCTCGGCCCGGATGGCCCGGGCCCAGCGCTCGACCGCACCGTCGGGATCGGCATGCTGTCGCGCGGTGAATGGCGCAAGCTCAGCGATATTGGTCGCCGCGCCGCGCGCACTGGCCGCGAGTGGCAGCTCGAGCGGCACGACCTCGACCTCCATGGCGGCCTCGAATCGCAGCTCGCGGGCCCGCGTCCCGAAGCGCGCCCGGCCGACCGGATTGCCGGCCGGATCCTCCGACCAGCTCAGGGCCTGCGGGTGCGGCGTGATGGAGAGTCGGGCGGACAGGGTGCGCTGGTCCTGGCTGTCGCGCGCGCGGAGCATCAAGCGGTGCTCGCCGAAGGCGACCGGGAACGCGTAGCGATACGTGGTGACGTGACGGATCGAATAGGTGGGCATCGGGCTCGCAGGTCGGCGTCGGACAAAGGCAAGTTCCGAACCGATCGCGCAACCCCTCGGCTGAGCTTTCGGCCCCTTGCTACCGCGCCCCCTCGGGCTGCCGCTCGCGTTTCGGCAAGCCGAAGCGCCTGGTCTTCCCGGATTCCTCCGCAGATGCCTGAGGCGCCTCGCCCGAGGGCCAGCCCTCGCGCTGGCGCGACCGGTCGCCGTCCGCCTCCTCCGTCTGGTCATGGAACAGGATGACCCGGGTCGGGAACGGCAGGTCGATCCCCTCCTCCACCAGTGCCTTCTTCAGGGCCGTGATCACCTCGCCGCGCGAGGCCACGACCTCCCTGCGGATGGACTTGGTCCACCAGCGCACGCGGATGTTCACGCTGGAGCCGTCGAGCTCCCACGGGATCGCCTCGGGGGACGGTTCGGCCTCGACATGCGGCAGGTCGGCGAGCGCCTGCAGGATGACCTCGCGCGCCCGCTCGAGGTCGTCGCCGTATCCGATCCCGACATCGTACTGGCTGCGCCGCTTGGGATAGGCCGTGTTGACGATGACGGAGCGGGTGTAGACGTCGCTGTTCGGGATCACGACCCGGCGCCCGTCATAGGTCTTGATGAGGGTGGCCCGCGCCTCGATGTGCTCGACCGTTCCCTCGTATTTGTCGACGACGATCTGGTCGCCGCGCCGAAACGGCTGCCGCACCAGGATCAGGAGGCCAGCGAACCAGTTCTGCAGGATGTCCTTGAAGGCGAAGCCGATCGCGACGGAGCCGATGCCGAGCGTTGCGAGCGCGTCCGACGGCTTGATGGACGGAAACACGATCGTCGCGACGACCAGGAGGCCAAAGCCGACGAGGCCCCACCAGGCAAATCCAGCGACGAGCGAGCCCAGATCCTCGCGGTCCCGCCGCCCGACCACGCGCTTCACCACGCGACGCGCCAACCAGGCCGCGATCAGGAAGCCAACCATCACGGCCGCCGCGATCGCGAGGTTGGGCAGGAGCCAGAAAAAGCCCTGCGTAATGGCTTCGACCTTCTGCTCGCTCAGTTCTGCTGCGTTCTGCACGTTGCCGTTGTCCCGCCTCGGCACGAAACGGCGAGCGCCTTGAGACGTTCCTCCGCACACACGAGGGCTCGGGACGACAGCACAGATGGACAGCTATGAAATTCTCACCCGCTTCGAAAAGCAGATCGACGGGACGTGGGTGTGCCGTGAGCCGGTGACCGTTCAAACCGCAGATGGACCCGTCGCGGTCGAGCCCGGCATGGCGTTCCACTACGGCAAGAAGGTCGTCGACGTGGACGTGGCGGAGCTTCTGGAGCGGCTCGGCGCGCAGCACGGATCGTGAGCGCGTGACGGGCTTGTGAAGCGGCGCGCCAAGGGGCACATTGGGGCTATCCGAGGGGTGCCCCGGCGGGGCTGAGACGGCGAAGGCCGAACCCTTTGAACCTGATCCGACTCGCATCGGCGGAGGGACGGAAATGCCGGACGGAACGCTGACCTATTCATCGAGCCCGAGGCCCGGCCGATGAGCGAACCCGTCAGCGTGGTCGGGGCCGGCATCGCGGGAACCTGGACCGCCCTGCTCCTGGCCGAAAGCGGCCGCCGGGTCACCGTCTACGAGCGTCAGGACGAGGCGATGACGGGCGCCACCAGCCATTGGGCCGGCGGCATGCTCGCGCCCGATTGCGAGGGCGACGGCGCCGAACCGGTGGTCATCCGGCTCGGCCATCGCTCCGTCCAGCTCTGGCGCAGCCACCTGCCCGAAACGCCGCTGAACGGCTCGCTGGTCGTGTCGCACCCGCGCGACCGCGCCGATCTGGAACGCCTCGCGCGCCAGACGGCCGGCCACGAGCGCATCGGGGCCGCCCGCATCGGCGAGATCGAGCCGGCGCTCGCCGGCCGCTTCCGCGAGGCCCTATTCTATCCCGGCGAGGGCCATGTCGAGCCGCGACGGGCCCTCCCCGCTTTGCATGCGAAGCTGCGCAGCCTCGGCGGCGAGATCCGCTTCGGGGCCGACGTCCGGCCCGAGGCGCTGGACGGCACGGTCGTCGATTGCCGCGGCCTCGGGGCGCGGGAGGCGCAGCCCGAGCTGCGCGGCGTGAAGGGCGAGACGGTGCTGGTCGAGACGGCCGAGATCGCGCTGTCGCGGCCGGTGCGCCTGATGCACCCGCGCTGGCCGATCTACGTCATCCCGCGGGCGAACAACCGCTTTCTCATCGGCGCGAGCACGATCGAGACGGAGGATGCGGCGGGCGTGACCCTGCGCTCCGCGCTCGAGCTGATGACCGCCGCCTACACGGTTCACCCCGCCTTCGGGGAAGCCCGCATCGTCGAGCTCGGCACGGCGCTGCGGCCGGCTTATCCGGACCACAGCCCGCGGATCGCGGTCGCCGGGCGGCAGATCACGGTCAACGGCCTCTACCGGCACGGTTTCCTGATCGCCCCCGCGCTCGGCGAGCTGGTCGCGAACTACATCGCCGAGGGGACGCGAGACAACGAGGTGATGCGGTGGTCCTGACGGTGAACGGCGAGCGCCAGGAGGTCGCGGCCGCGACGGTCGCGGCCCTGCTGGAGGCGCTCGGCTATGAAGGCCGCTTCTTCGCGGTTGCCGTAAACCAGGAGGTGGTGCGGCGGGCCCGCTGGGCCGAAACGCCCCTCGCGGAGGGCGACCAGGTCGAGATCCTCACCCCGCGCCAGGGCGGATAGGAGTTCACACGTGAATCTGTACGGCCAGGAGGTCGCCTCGCGCCTCCTCATCGGGACGGCGCTGTATCCCTCGCCGGCGGTCATGGAGCAGGCGCTGCAGGCGTCCGGCGCCGAGATCGTCACCGTGTCGCTCCGCCGCGAATCCGCCGGCGGACGGGCGGGCGACGCGTTCTGGCGCATCATCCAGTCGCTCGGGGTCAAGATCCTGCCGAACACGGCCGGCTGCCGCACCGTGAAGGAGGCCGTGACCACGGCCGAGCTCGCGCGCGAGCTCTTCGGCACGCCCTGGATCAAGCTCGAGGTGATCGGCGACGACGAAACGCTGCAGCCGGACGTCGTCGCCCTGGTGGAAGCGGCCGGCATCCTGCTGCGCGACGGGTTCGAGGTCTTTCCGTATACGACGGAGGATCTCACGGTGGCGCAGCGCCTCGTGGATGCGGGATGCCGCGTCGTCATGCCGTGGGCCGCCCCGATCGGCAGCGGTCAGGGGGTGACGAACAAGGCCGCCCTGAGGACGCTCCGCGCCCGCCTGCCGGACGTGACCCTGATCGTCGATGCCGGGATCGGCGCCCCTTCCCACGCCGCCGAGGCCATGGAGCTCGGCTATGACGGCGTGCTGCTCAACACCGCCATCGCCAAGGCGGACGACCCCGTCGGGATGGCGCGCGCCTTTGCGCTCGCGCTGGAGGCCGGCCGGGCCGGCTTTGAGGCGGGCCTGATGCCGCCGCGCGACTTCGCCACGCCCTCGACGCCCGTCGTCGGAACCCCCTTCTGGCACGCGGCCGGCTGATGCAGCGCTCTTATCCGGACCGGTTCTATCCGGTCGTCGACACGCTCGACTGGGTGCGGCGCCTTGCGGCGCTCGGCATCGGCACCGTGCAGATCCGCGCCAAGGATTTGGGCCTCGAGGAGGCGACATCCCTCGTCCGGCAGGCGCTCGCGATCACGCGCGGCACGACGACCCACCTCGTCGTGAATGACTACTGGCAAGCGGCGATCGAGGCCGGGGCTGAGCACCTGCATCTCGGCCAGGAGGACCTTGCTGAGGCGGACGTGCTGGCGATCCGCAAGGCCGGCCTCACCCTCGGGATATCCACGCACGACGAGGCGGAGCTGGAGACGGCGCTGCGGCACGAGCCGGATTACGTGGCGCTCGGCCCGATCTACCCGACCACCCTGAAGGCGATGCGCTTCGGCCCGCAGGGGCTCGCGCGCATCGGCGAATGGAAACGGCGGATCGGCGCCATTCCGCTCGTCGCTATCGGGGGCATCACGCTGGAACGCGGCCCGGGCGTGTTCGCGGCCGGTGCGGATTCCATCGCCGTCGTGAGCGACGTGACGCAGAACCCGGACCCCGAGGTGCGGGTGCGCGCCTGGCTCGATCTGGCTGCCAGCTGACCTGCGCGCTCCCGACGCAGCGAGCATCGGAAACCCCTGCCTGGCTATTCCGTTGATGTGGCGCAGAATGACGCGTCACGGCGTGACACATTCTGTCCGTATTCTCGCTCGAGCTATGTCGAACACGAACAACATAGCTCCGCTAAGCCCAGGCGTTGCAACGCCTTTTTGGGCTCGAAGCGTTGCGCCTTTTTCTCGCCCATCAAAGGCTGATCCTAAGCGTCCTCGACAACAACGAAGGACGTGGTGTTGAAGAAGGTTGGTTTGCTTGTTGCCTGTTCGGTAGCGATTTCGTCCCTTGGTATGGTCATGGCCTCCGATGCTGAGGCCGGTTACAAGAAAAAGCGGCGGGCGTTTCACGCAAAGCCTCGCGTCGAGATGCAGCAGGATGCGCAGGATGCGGGCGGCCACACGCTCCAGAGCGGCGTGGCGAGCTGGTACGGGCCGGGCTTCCATGGCCGCCGCACCGCCAGCGGCGAGCGGTTCAACACAAACGAACTGACCGCAGCGCATCGCTACCTTCCGTTTGGTACCCGCGTGAAGGTGGTCAACCAGGCGACCGGCCGCTCGGTGGTCGTGCGCATCAATGATCGCGGGCCCTTCCATGGCGGGCGAGTGATCGACCTGTCGCGCGCCTCGGCGGCGGCGATCGGCCTCGGCGGCACCGGCCGCGTGCAGATCGTGGCCCTCTGACGGCCGCTCACGGGCGGCTGGATCTCGCTTCGGCACACGCCGCCCTTCGGCTTCTCGACTCCAGGCCGCCCCGCCCGTAGCGTTCTCC
>JAQGJZ010000128.1 GCA_028290385.1 Enterovirga sp. | reverse complement strand
GATGCCTCGTCGGTCCCGTACCGGCCGCTGAAGCCAGAGGCGCTCTATGTCGGGCCCGAGGAATGGGCGAAGAAGGTGGCCAACCTGCCGCTGGCGCGCCTCACGCCCTTCGCCCAGCCCTCGACCGATGGGCGCCCGGTGCTCGATGCCGGGGCGCGGCGCGGCCGCGACTTCATCGCTGAGCGGGACGACCCGAACGCCAACGTTTTCCATGCGGCAGTCGATCACATCCGGGACCTGAAGGGGCAGGGCAAGCGCGTGCTGGTCGGGGCGTGGTCGGAAGGTTCGCGCGAGCGCCTCTGCCACGTGCTGGAGGATCACGGCCTGGCCGAAACCAAGCCGGCACCCCGGTTCTCCGACGCCGCGGCACTCCCGAAGGGCGATGTCGGCGTCGTCGTCTGGGGCTTCGAGGCCGGGTTCGAGACCGACGATCTCGCCGTCATCGGCGAGCAGGACATCCTCGGCGACCGGCTGGTCCGCCCAAAACGCGCCTCGAAGCGCCCGCAGGACTTCCTGGCGGAAGTGACGGCGCTCACGCCGGGCGACCTCGTCGTCCATGTCGATCACGGCATCGGACGGTTCGAGGGGCTGAAGACGATCACGGCGGCGGGCGCGCCGCATGACTGCCTCGACCTGCAATATGCGGGGGACGCCCGCCTCTACCTGCCGGTGGAGAACATCGAGCTGCTGAGCCGCTACGGTTCGGAGGAGACGGAGGTCCAGCTCGACCGGCTCGGCGGCGGAGCCTGGCAGGCCCGCAAGGCCAAGATGAAGAGCCGCATCCGCGAGATGGCGGCGCAGCTCATGAAGATCGCGGCGGCGCGCTTCCTGAAGGAGGCGGCCAAGGTCTCGCCGCCCGAAGGGCTGTACGACGAGTTCGCGGCCCGCTTCCCGTACGAGGAGACGGAGGACCAGCTGAACGCCATCGAGGCGGTGCTCGGAGACCTGTCCTCCGGTCGCCCGATGGATCGTCTGATCTGCGGCGACGTCGGGTTCGGGAAGACCGAGGTGGCGCTGCGTGCAGCGTTTGCGGTTGCGCTGTCCGGCAAGCAGGTGGCCGTGGTCGTGCCGACCACGCTGCTTGCGCGCCAGCACCACAAGACGTTCGCGGATCGGTTCCGCGGCCTGCCCGTGAATGTCGCACAAGCCTCGCGCTTTGTCCCGGCGGCGGAGCTGAAGGCCGTGAAGGCAGGGCTGGCGGACGGAACGGTCGACATCGTGGTCGGCACGCATGCGCTTCTCGGAAAAGCGGCGAATTTCAGAGACTTGGGCCTAATCATCGTCGACGAGGAGCAGCATTTCGGCGTTAGCCACAAGGAGCGGCTGAAGGAGCTGCGGGCCGAGGTCCACGTGCTCACGCTGTCCGCCACCCCGATTCCCCGCACCCTGCAGCTCGCCCTGACCGGGGTGCGCGAGCTCTCGATCATCGCGACACCGCCCGTCGATCGCCTTGCGGTCCGCACCTTCGTGATGCCCTTCGATCCGCTCGCCATCCGCGAGGCGCTGTTGCGCGAGCGCTACCGCGGTGGGCAGGCTTTCTACGTCGTGCCGCGGATTCAGGATGTGGAAGAGGTGCGCGAGTTCCTGGCCCGCGAGGTGCCGGAGGCGAAGGTCGCGGTGGCACACGGCCAGATGGCGGCGGGCCAGCTCGAAGACGTCATGACGGCGTTCTACGACGGCCAGTACGACGTCCTGCTGTCGACCACGATCGTCGAATCGGGCCTCGACATCCCGAGCGCGAACACGCTGATCGTCCACCGGGCGGACATGTTCGGCCTGTCGCAGCTCTACCAGCTGCGCGGGCGCGTGGGGCGGTCCAAGACCCGGGCCTATGCGCTCTTCACGACGCCAGCGAACCGGACGCTCACGGTCCAGGCCGAGCGGCGGCTAAAGGTGCTGCAATCGCTGGATACGCTGGGCGCCGGCTTCCAGCTCGCCTCGCACGACCTGGATATCCGCGGCGCCGGCAACCTGCTCGGCGAGGAGCAGTCCGGCCACATCAAGGAGGTCGGCTACGAGCTCTACCAGCAGATGCTGGAGGATGCGGTGGCCGCCCTGAAGGCGGGCCTCGGCGAGGAAGAGCAGGTCGACGAGCAATGGTCGCCGACGATCGCGATCGGCGCCCCGGTCATGATCCCGGAAACCTATGTCTCCGACTTGCAGCTCCGGCTGGCGCTCTATCGGCGATTGGCCACCTTCGAGACGGAAGAGGAGCTCACGACGTTCCGGGCCGAACTCGTCGACCGTTTCGGCCCGATCCCGCCCGAGATCGACCAGCTCCTCGCCGTCATGGCCATCAAGGTCCTGTGCCGGCGCGCCAACATCGAGAAGGTCGAGGCCGGGCCGAAGGGCATCATCGTGACCTTCCGCGACAACTCCTTCGCGAACCCGGCCGGCCTCGTGAAATACGTCAGCGAGCAGGGCTCCTTCGCCAAGGTGCGGCCCGACATGAAGGTCGTGTTTCTGCGGGAGGCGGACGACGTCGGCCGCCGTCTGAAGACGACGAACCGCATCGTGAAGGAGCTGCTGGCAGTGTCGGAAGGGAAGGCGGTCTCGGCCGTGATGCCGCCGCCGGTCCGAGCGCCCGAACCAGCGCGCGCTGCGCCGCAGCGGCCGAA
>JAQGJZ010000027.1 GCA_028290385.1 Enterovirga sp. | reverse complement strand
CCCAGGCCGTCTGCGACGCGCGCGAGGGGGCGGGCTCATAGCCGCGATACTCCAGCTTGTAGCTGTCGCAATCCTCGCCCCAGCCGCCATCCGGGTTCTGGATGGACACGAGCCAGGTCACGGCCTTTCGGACCGGCTCGGATTGCGGGTCCATCCCGGCCGCGTTCAGCGCGCAGAGCGCAGACCACGTCCCATAGATGTAGTTCACGCCCCAGCGCCCGAACCAGCTGCCATCCGCTTCCTGGTCCTTCAGCAGATAGGCGAGCGCCTGCTGCATCCGGGGGCTGTCCTTCGGCTCCCCGAGCTGGGCCAGCATCCCGACGCAGCGTGCCGACACATCGACCGTCGGCGGGTCGAGCAGCGCGCCATGGTCCGCGAACGGGATGTTGTTCAGGTAGTCATACGTGTTGTCGATGTCGAAGGCGCCCCAGCCGCCGTTGCGGCTTTGCATGCCGGCGATCCATTCGCGCGCGCGCTCGATCGCCTCGTCGTTCGCGGCGCCTTCCGGATACTTGGAGCGCAGCCGGTCCATCGCCATCGCGACCACGGCCGTGTCGTCCGTGTCGGGGTAGTGGTCGTTGCCGTACTGGAACGCCCAGCCGCCCGGCCTCAGCCCAGGGCGGTTGTCCGCCCAGTCTCCGACCACGTCGAGGATCTGGCGCGGGCGCAGCCATTCCGTGCCCTGCAGAGCTGCTACCTCGGCGCGCGGATCGCCCGTTTCCAGCAGGGCGTGGCTCGCGAGCGCCGTATCCCAGATCGGTGAGACGCAAGGCTGGCAATAGGCCTCGTCCTCCTTGATCACCAGGAGCTTCTCGATCGAGCGGCGCGCGATCGCTCTGTCCGGATGATCCTCCGGGTAGCCGAGCGCGTCGAACATCATCACCGAGTTCGCCATCGCCGGGTAGATCGCGCCGAGCCCGTCCTCGCCGTTCAGGCGCTCGGTCGTGAAGGCGACGGCGCGCGCGATGGCGCGGCCCCGGAGATAGGCGGGCCAGAGCGCGTCGCCCTTCTTCAGCACGCGGTCGAGGCCGTTGAAGAAGGCAGCCCAGGCCGGATGGGCGTGGCTCGGCGCCTTCTCAGGCGGCTGCGAGCCGGGGGGCGCGAACAGCTCCTGCACGCGCACCCCGCGCGGGTTGCGGGCGCGCGGCTTGAAAACCTGCAGCACGAGCAGCGGCACGATCACCGTGCGGGCCCAGTACGACATCTTGGACAGGTGGACGGGGAACCACCGCGGCGCGAGCATCAGCTCGACCGGCATGGTCGGCACGTGGTCCCAACCGACCTCGCCATAGAGTGCGAGCTGGAAGCGCGTGAAGACGTTCGCGGCCCCGGCGCCACCCCGGGCCAGGATGCCCTCGCGGGCGCGGCGCATATGCGGGGCGTCGATGTCGTCGCCGATCATCTTCAGCGCGAAATACGCCTTCACGGTCGCGCTGATGTCGAAGCCGCCGCCGTGATAGAGCGGCCAGCCGCCGTGCTCCGCCTGCGTGCGGCGCAGATAGCGGCCGATCTTGGCTTCCAGCTCCAGGTCGTCGGGCTCTGCCAGGAACTGCCGAAGCAGGACGTATTCGGACGGAATGGTCGCGTCCGCCTCGAGCTCGAAGCACCAATGGCCGTCGCTGCGGCGCGCTGCCAGCAGCGCGTCGGTCGCGACCGCGATTCGTTCGTCGAGGTCGAGGGGCTGGGAGTCGAGGAAGGCTCCGTTTCGGAGCGGCGAGATGAAGTTCACGCTTACGCCTTTGACACGGAACGAAAAACGCCAATAGCGCCGCGGTGCAACACACGCGCAGCGTTCTCTCCGGAGCGTATTGCCCCTTCGATCGTGGCAGGCAACCCCGTCTGGGTCCAATCGCCCGCCAGGATGAGGTTAGGGTAATCGGTCGCGGGGCCGGGGCGGCGCGCGTCCTGCGCGGGCGTGGCCGCGAAGGTCGCGCGCTTCTCCTTCACGATCTGCCAGGTCGGAAGCTCGGGGGCGAGACCCGTGACCTGGGCGACCTCGGCCCAGATCGTGCGCGCGAGCTCCTCGCGGTCGGTGTCGAAGAGCCGATCGCCCGCGCTCACGGTGACCGACAAGCGGTCGGGATAAGCGAACAGCCACTCGGAGATGCTGCCGACCATGCCGACCAGAAGCGGCTGGCAGGGTGGCGGGGCGTGCCGGAAATGCACGTTCAGGATGCCGCGGTGCGCGTCCGGGGTCTGGAGGCCCGGCAGGAGATCCGCCGCCACCCAGGGCGGAACCGCGAGCACGAGCTCGTCCTCCGGACCGAGCACGGTCTCGCCGCTCGCGAACGAAAGCCGCTCGACCTTGCCGTCGCCGAGGCCGATCGCGCGCAGGCGCTCGCCGAAGCGGATCTCGGCCCCATGCCGCCGAAGATAGGCAAGCGCCGGCTCGACAAAGGCGGCCGACAATCCGCCGGTAGCGACGACGGGGCGGCATGCCTGCCCGCCCGCGCCGAGGGTTTCCTTGATGATGGTGCCCGCGAGCCTCGCCGAGGCGTCCGGCACCTCCGTGTTGAGCGCGGACAGCAGGACGGGCTTCCACAGCCGATCGTAGAGCGGGCCGGAGCAGGCCATCAGATCGCCGATCCGATTGTCCGGCTTGGCCCGGAGGAGGCGCGCAGGCGCGAGATAGCTGACAGGACTCGTGCCCGGCACGCGCCGGGACGGCACGAAGATCCACCAGGGCAGCCGGCCGGGATTGGGGCGGAGCTGCCAGCGCTCGCCCGAGGGCAGGTCGACGAAATCGAACACCGCCTCGGCGGCCGTGCTCAGGGCGGCGCGCCCGCCCGTCAGCTCGGCATAGGAAAGGGCGGAGCTGTTTCCCGACAGGAGCAGGTGGTTGCCGTTGTCGATCTCGAGCCCGAGCGTCGCGTCGAAATAGGAGCGGCAGCGGCCGCCGGCCTGCTTGGCGGCATCATAGAGCGCGACGCGTTCGCCCGCTTCGGCGAGGCGCACGGCGGCACTGAGGCCGGCCAGTCCTGCGCCGACCACGTGGACCGTGCGCATGGTCAGGCGAACCCGTAACGGAGCACCGCGGCGAGGACGCGGAGCTTGCCCGTGCTGACCCGCGCGCGCGGCGGCGCGAAGCCGCGCTTCATGGTCCGCTCGAGCACCGAGCGGTAGGCGGCCGCCATGATGCGCGGCGCCCGGACGAGCCGGCGCGGCTGGCGCGACATCACGCTGTCCGCCTCGGCGTAATGCCTGCGGGCGCGCTCGGCGACCTCGGCGCAGACCTTGGCGAGGTTGGCATCGGCGAGGACGGGGGTCGGATCACGCGAGCCGATGCCGGCCCGCTCCAACCCCTCGCGCGGCAGATACAGCCGGCCGATTTCGGCATCCTCGTCGATATCGCGCAGGATGTTGGTGAGCTGCAGCGCCCGCCCGAGATGGTGCGCGAGCTGGTCGGCCTCGCCGTCCGTGAGCCCGAAGATCCGGGCCGACAGCCGGCCGACGGAGCTGGCGACCCGGTCGCAATAGAGATCCAGGGTGTGCCAGTCGGGCGCCCGGATGGTGTCCAGGACATCCATCTCCATGCCGTCGATCATGTCGACGAAGCTCTGCTTCGGCAGTCGGAACGGCGCGACATGCGGCGCAAGCGCCGCCGTCCTCGGCCGGACCTCGCCCCGATACAGTGCCTCGATGTCGGCGCGCCAGGCGTTCAGCGCCTCGATGCGGCCCTCGCGCGGGCCCGGCGAGTCGGCGATGTCGTCGACCTCGCGGCAGAATGCGTAAATCGCGTACATCGCGTCGCGCTGCCCCTTCGGCAGGATGCGCATGCCGAGGTAGAACGAGCTTCCGGAAGCCTGGAGCGCGGGCGCGGTCTCCGCTGCGGCCACGGCGCTCACGGCACCAATCCCGCCTGGGCGCGCGGACGCCGCCCGCCCATCCGCTGGATGATCGTCCGCACGATGCCCGATCCGGCGGCGAGCAGCGCCTCCGGCTTGGTCGCATGCACCCGCTCGCTCAGCGGATCGCGGCTGCGCAGCTTCTGCACCAGCGACTCGGCAAGGCTGTGGATCACGGCAACTTCAAGCGCGAGCCGGCGATCCGCGATCTGGGCCGGAAACGCCGCGCTTTCGCGCAGCAGCCGGGCGCAGCCCTCGTTGAGCTCGCGGAGCACAGCGAGTAGGGCAGGGGAGGCTGCCGCGGCGCCGAGGTCCTCGACGCCCGCGCCGTGTCGGGCGAGCGTCTCGGAGGGCAGGTAGACGCGATTGATCGTGCGGAAGTCTTTCGCGCAATCCTGCAGGTGGTTGATGATCTGGAGCGCGGCGCAGAGTGCGTCGGACGCCGCCCAGGTGCGGCGATCCTCGCCGTGCACGTCGAGCACGTAACGGCCGACCGGCATCGCCGAGAGCGCGCAATAGCCGATCAGCTCGTCCCAATCCGCGTAGCGGGTCTTGCGGGC
>JAQGJZ010000008.1 GCA_028290385.1 Enterovirga sp. | reverse complement strand
ATCCTCGGCTACGTGGTCCGCTGGATCGACCAGGGCGTCGGCTGCTCCAAGGTGCCCGACATCCACGATGTCGGCCTCATGGAGGACCGGGCGACGCTGCGCATCTCGAGCCAGCATATCGCCAACTGGCTGCGACACGGCGTCGTCAGCGAGGACCAGGTGATGGCCACGATGCGGCGGATGGCCGAGGTCGTCGACCGGCAGAATGCCGCTGACCCGCTCTACAAGCCGATGGCGCCCACCTTCGAAGGCCCAGCCTTCGCAGCGGCTTGCGACCTCGTGTTCAAGGGCCGCGCGCAGCCGAACGGCTACACCGAGTGGATCCTGCACGAGCGCCGGCGCGAGGCGAAGGCGCTCGGCGCGGCCGACCGCTCCGGGGACGCTGCCGCCCCGACGGACCGCCGGCCGACCAGCGTCGCCTGAGTGCCCCTTCAGCCCCGCGTGCCGCACGGGCGCGCGGGGCGGCCCCGCCTTATTACGGCCGCCGGAAAGTCACGTTTAGGATCAGGTGCTTACGGTCAAGCTTCGAGCGCGATTAACCGTTCATTAACCATGCGACGTCAGCCTGTTCTCAACCATGAACGGCTGGAATCGGATGTCCACGCGTTTCGCCAAGACCGGAGAGGCAGCTCAACGCCCCTCGTACCGGACCATCGCCCGCAGCATTGGCCTGCAGCTGCGCGAGCAGTTCGAGCGGCCGGAGGCCGAACCCCTCCCGGTCGACCATGTCGACCTGCTTCTGCGGCTGCGGCACAAGGAGCGCGAGCGCTCCCGCAGAACTGCCTGACACGGCTAGCCCGGAATCGGGGCGTCGTCGGGTAGCAGGCCCGCGCCTCTCAGGGCGGCCCAGAAAGCCGCCGGAATGGGCTGGCTCATCAGCTCCGCATTGGCCCGAACGCGGTCCGCGTTCTTGGCGCCGGGGATGATCGCGGCCACCACCGGATGCGCCGCGCAGAATTGCAGCGCCGCCGCCCGCAGATCGACGCCATGCTCCTTGGCGATGGCCGCCATCCGGTCCCGCGCCGCGACCTTGTCGGCCGGCGCCTCCTGGTAATCGTAGTTCCGGCCGCCCGCGAGCAGGCCTGAATTGTAGGGCCCGCCCACGACCACGTGGACGCCGCGTTGCTCGCAAGCCGGAAACAGCTCCCGCAGCCCCGAGAAGTCCAGCAGGCTGTAGCGCCCGGCGAGCAGAAACACGTCGGGGTCCGATTGCTCGAGCGCGCGGCGGCAGGGCTCGGTCAGGTTCACGCCGAGCCCCCATCCCTTGATGGTGCCCTCCTCGCGCAGCTGGATCAGCGCCTTCGCGGCGCCGTTCATCGCCGTGTCGAACAGGGTCTCCCAACCTGCACCGTGCGCGTCCGCCGCGATGTCGTGGATGAACGCGATGTCGATGCGGGCGAGACCGAGCCGGTTCAGGCTGTCCTCGATGGAGCGGCGAACGCCGTCGAAGCTGTAATCATACGCGACCCGGAACGGCAGGCCGTTCACGAAGGGCGGGTTCTCGGGCGCGCTCTCGTCGGCGATCAGGAGCCGGCCGACCTTGGTGGAGAGCACGAACTCGTCCCGCGGATAGCGCCGGAGCACGCGTCCGAAGCGGTGTTCGGACAGGCCCTGCCCGTAATGCGGGGCGGTGTCGAAGAAGCGCACCCCTGTGGCCCAGGCCGCCTCGAGCGCACCCTCCGCCGTGTCCTCGTCCACCGCCTCGAACATGTTGCCGAGCGGCGCACCGCCGAATCCGAGCGGGCCCGGCGGGCGGAAATGCGTATCTGGCATGCTGGCTCCTCTGCTCCCGGCCAACGCCTCGCTGGGGCGGCCGGTTGCCGGTTGCCGGGCCGCCGGAGCTATTCGGCCGCAGCCAGGCTCGGCCGCGCCTTGTCGAGCCCGCGTTCGGCCAAGACTGCCGGAACGGGCCCGCCGGTGGCCCAGTCGAGCAGTTCGGCCGTGTGCACGATCGGGATGTCCGTCCCCTTCCCGATCTGCGTGATGCAGCCGATGTTGCCAGTCGCGATCAGGTCGGGGCGGACGCGCTCGATATTGGCGACCTTGCGGGCCCGGAGCCGGTTCGCGATCTCCGGCTGCAGCAGGTTGTAGGTGCCGGCCGAGCCGCAGCAGATATGCCCCTCGGGCACGTCCTTCACGGTGAAGCCGGCCCGCTGGAGCAGCGTCTTCGGCTCCGTGCGGATCTGCTGGCCGTGCTGCATGGAGCAGGCGGAGTGATAGGCGACCACGAGGTCGCTGTCGCGGACGGCCGGCTTCAGGCCGATCGCCAGCATGTATTCGACGATGTCCTTGGCGGCCGCCGAGACCCGCTTGGCCTTCTCGGCATAGGCGGGCTCGTCGCGGAACATGAAGCCGTAATCCTTGATCGTCGTGCCGCAGCCGGAGGCCGTGACGAGGATCGCGTCGAGCCCCCGGTCGAGCTCGGCCGACCAGACGTCGATCGTCTGGCGGGCGAGCGCCCTCGCCTGATCGTCGCGACCCATGTGGTGGACGAGGGCGCCGCAGCACACCTCCTTCGCCTGCACCACCTCGACGCCGTGCCGGTTGAGGAGCCGGATCGCGGCCTCGTTGTAGTGCGGCGCCAGCACGGATTGCGCGCAGCCCTTCAGCATGGCGACCCGCGCGCGCCGGGTTCCCTCGGCCGGGAACGTCCCGTCGCGGTCGCCGGCCGAACGGTTCGGCACCTCGGCGGGCGCGAGGTCGAGCATCGCGCCGAGCCGGTTGCCGACCCGCGGCAGCGCCGCAAGCAGCGAGCGGAACGGCTTTGCCGCATGGGCGCCCAGCATCGCGACCCGGAAGCGGTTCCGATACGGCAGCACGCGGGCGATCAGCTCCCGCATCAGCCGGTCGTGCAGCGGCCGCTTGTGCGTTTGCTCGATATAGGCCCGGGCATGATCGACGAGGTGCATGTAATGCACGCCCGAGGGGCAGGTCGTCATGCAGGACAGGCAGGACAGGCAACGGTCGATATGGCGGA
>JAQGJZ010000007.1 GCA_028290385.1 Enterovirga sp. | reverse complement strand
AGCAGGCCTTCGCCTCGCACCTCTCCCACCATCGGATGGTCGCCAACGCCGCTGGCCAGTGCCTCCTTGAGATAGGCGCCGGTGCTGCGGGCGTTCTCGACAAGGCCGAGTTGATCAATCAGCTCGAGATTGGCGATGCCCGCTGCCGCGCAGAGCGGATGTGCGGAGTAAGTCCAGCCATGCCCGATCGGGCCGAAGGTCTCGGAGCCCCGCTCAAAGACCTGCCAGACCTTGTCGGACACGATCACGCCCGAGAGCGGCGCGTAAGCCGAGGTCAGCCCCTTCGCGATAGCGATCAGGTCGGGCTCGATCCCGTAATGATGGGCGCCGAACATCGAGCCGAGCCGGCCGAAGCCAGTCACGACCTCGTCGGCGACGAGGAGGATGTCGTATTTTTTCAGGACAGCCGAGATCCGCTCCCAGTAACCAGCGGGCGGTGGAACAATGCCGCCGGTTCCGATCACGGGCTCGCCGAAAAAGGCCGCGATCGTGTCGGCGCCTTCGGCCAGGATCAGCTCCTCCAGCTTGTCGGCGCAATATTGAGAAAACTGCTCCTCCGACATCGAGCGGTCCGGCCGGCGGTAGTAGTAGGGCGATTCCGTGTGCAGTACCCCCGGCAGCGGAAGACCAAAGGTCTTGTGCCAGGTCGGCAGGCCGGTGAGGCTGCCCGTCATGACGCCGGAACCATGATAGCCGCCCCACCGGGCGATGACTTTGCGCTTCTCCGGGCGGCCGAGCACGGCGTTGTAGTACCAGGCCAGCTTTACGCACGTCTCGTTCGCGTCGGAGCCCGACAGGCCGAAATACACGCGGCTCATCCCGGCCGGCGCCCGGTCGATGATCATCTTGGCGAGCCGGATCGATGGCTCGCTGCCGTGGCCGGCATAGGCATGGAAATAGGGCAGCTTGTGCGCTTGCGCGCTGATGGCGTCGGCGATCTCCGTCCGGCCGTAGCCAACATTCACGCAATAGAGCCCGGCGAAACCATCCAGGCTGCGCTGCCCCTGGCTGTCACTGATGTACACACCCTCTGCTGAGGTGATGATCCGATTCGCCGTCTCGCCTCGCGCGTGGGCGGCCATATGGGTCGAGGGATGGAACATATGGTCCCGGTCCCATGCGTCGAGTTCGTTGCTGCGATAAGTCATGGTCCTACCCTGCGGGCTAAGCTCTGCGTCGGTCACCGGAGCCGGCTTCAGTTCGTGCGGGAGCCGATGCCAATGCTCTTGAAGCTGCGGCAGGCGTTCTTGACCGCGACCTCGACCGGAATGCGCTCGACACTGGAAGCTGCCACGAACCCGACCGCCCCCGTCCGCTCGTTCACGTATTCCGCGTCGCCGGCGTCGATGATCGGGCCGCCATGCGACAGGAAGATCATGTCGCTCCGGACCCGCCGCGCGCCGGCGTAGATGGACTCGAGCAGGGTGACGGCACCGTCCAGATCAAGCGCCATCGAGGACCCGACATCGCCGCCACCGGTGAGGCCGACATGGCCGACCAGCACGTCGAGACCGGCCTCGGCCATGCGGGCGGCCTCGTCGGCATTGAAGACGTAAGCCATGGTGAAAAGGCCCCGCTCATGAGCGACGCGCACCATCTCGATCTCCTTGCCGTAGCCGAGCCCCGAGGCTTCCAGTTCCTGCCGGTAACGGCCGTCGACTCGACCGACGGTAGGGAAGTTGATGACCCCCGAATAATTCACGGCCTCGAGCGACTCGAGGACGTCCTCGATGTTGCGGGTTGGATCGACGCCGTAGACTCCGCCGATCACCGGCACGTCGCGGGTTGCCTGGATGATCCCCTTGCGGCCCATCTCGACCACCATGGCATTGGCGTCGCCCACCGGTAGGTTGCCGACGAGGCTCGCGAGCCCGTTCAGGCGGTAGTGGCCGGAATTGTAGACAACGATGAGATCGGCGCCGGCATCCTCGGCACAGCGTGCGACGAGCCCGTTGCCGGCACCTACCACGAGGATGGATCGCTCCGCCGCGATCTGCCCGCGCAGGCGGTTGAGGATCTCGTCGCGAGAAATGCGCTTACCCATAGCGGGCCCTTTCGGTTGGTGCTGTTTTGAGAAGATCAAGGAGGAGACGGCTGGCACGGTCGGCGCAGGCGGGATCGTTGATATGCGCGTCGATGCGCTCGACGTGGATCCGCGGGGCGAGCCTTGCCGTCAGCGCGTCCGCGAAGGCGGCGTCGGCCTCCTGATCCTCGAATGGGCCGCCTGCGATGTCGTAAGCGGAATAGCCGCGCGTCGGCAGGAGAACCGCGACGGGGCCGCGTGCGGCGTTGAGCTTCGCCGCCACGACGCAGGCCATCGCGGCGTTTTCCTCCGCGGTGGTCCGCATCAGCGTCGAGAGCGGCGTGTGCGATACGAACCGCCGCCCAGCGAACTTTTCGGGCAGCGTAGCGCGCGCGCCGAAATTCACCATGTCGATCGAGCCTGGCAGAATGACCTGCGGCAGCCCCGCCTCGCCTGCAGCGGAGAGGCGGTCCGGCCCGGCGCTGAAGATCCCGCCGACCAGTTCGTCCGCGATCTCGGTGATCGTGAGGTCGAGGACGGCGCGAATCTGCCCTTCGCGAACCAGGGTCTCCATGGCCCGCCCGCCAATCCCGCGGGCATGAAAGGTCAGGACCTCAAGCCCGGCTTTTGTCAGCTCGCCCCACACCCGCATCGCGGCGGGCGTGGTCGAGCCGAAGGCGGTCAGCCCGACCACAAGGGCCGGCGCATCGGGCGCCTCGCCCCGGACGGAGCTCTCCGCGACCATGCCAGCAAGCCCCGCGCAGGAGCGCCGCAGTACATCCCGCAAAAAGCCGTTCAGTCCGAGGATGTCGACGACCGAGTGGACGAGGACCACGTCTTTGATGTCGATGAACGGGCGCGTGTCGCCGGCTGCAACGGTTGAAACCAGCATCTTCGGCAGGCCGAAGGGCAGGATGCGGAACGCCGCCGAAGCGAGCGCCGCATTCGTCCCGCCTCCAATGCCGAGATAGCCCACGACCTTGGCCTCAGCGTAAAGGCGGCGGAGCGTTTCCTCGAGCCCGCGGATCATGGCCGGAATTGCAACCTCCCGGTTCCGGCCCTCCCGCAGCGCTTCAATGGTGGTGCCACCCGCCTGCGCGATCTCCGCACGCGTGAAGGTCGCGTCGAGCGTCGGTTCGCCCAGGATCCCGCAATCGATGACGATGGTCGAAAGGCCATGCCGGGCGAGCTCATCGCGGACGAAGCCGATCTCCTCGCTCTTGGTGTCGAGCGTGCCGGCCACGACGATGCCGGGCTGAACCGGTTTGGTGAGCGCGGTCATAGCAGGATTGCGGCCCGTGCCGCCTCGTGGACCGCGTTGATGATGCGGCGCGGCTCATGGCAATCGCCGACCGCGACGAATGGGATGCCCGCGTCTTGCAGGATCGCGGCCGGCCGCGTCTCGGGATGGCGCTCGAGAGCCAACACGACCGTGTCTGCCGGACGCTCCACCAACTCGCTGCGCCCGGGGAGGAGATATCCCTCCTTCAGGAACTGCACCCAGCCATCCCCGATCTGGAGAATGCGTGAGCGCGTCTCGACGACGACGCCCTGGTTCGACAGTCGGCGAACGAAACCCTTCTTGAAGGTGTAGCCCATCTCGGCCGCGATCTCGCTCCCGGGTTCGAGGATCGTGACCTGACGCTCGGATGCGGCGAGGTGGTCGGCAACCACGAGGCCGACGCGGGTCGCGCCAATCACGACCACTCTGCGCCCGACCGATGCGTGCCCGTCCAGCACGTCGAGCGCCTGCACCACCTCCGGCCGGTCGGCCCCCGGAATGTCGAGCGACCCGGGACGCGCTCCGGTCGCCAGGATGGCGTGATCGGGCCGCAGGGAAGCCAGGATCTCTCGGTCCAGCTCCGTTCGGAGCCGGAACTGGGCGCCGGCTTCTTCCGCGGCCGCATGAGCGTAGCGGAGCCACGTGGCGAAATCGACCTTGTGCGAGAGCTTGCACACGACCGCCATCTGGCCGCCCACCGCCGCGCACTTCTCGACAACGGTTACTCGGTGGCCTCGCTCGGCCGCCACACGCGCGGCTTCAAGTCCAGCCGGGCCGGCGCCGACGACGAGCACGTGCTTCGCTGCGCCATCCGACACGCGAGGCGGCAGGCCTGCCAGCGCGGCCTCCCGCCCGGCGCCGTGATTGACCGAGCAGGGCGTCGGCGGAAACGGCCCGGGCTCCTTGTCGACGCAGACATTGCACGCGATGCAGGGGCGGATTCGCTCGTCCTGCCCCGCCGCGGCCTTCCTGACGAAAGCAGGGTCGGCGATCAGGGCGCGTCCGATCGCCACGAGGTCGGCATCACCCGCCTCCAGTACCTCGTCTGCCACGGCAGGGCTGTTGATGCGACCGACCGTGATGACAGGAAGGCCCGTCGCGTCGCGGACAGCCCGGGCGAAGCCGCGGTAGCATCCGGGTTCGTAGAAGCCGCTAGGGAACTCGCGGTCGAACACGTCGGGAGTGCCGCCTGAGATGTGGAAAACGTCCACGCCTCGCCCCGCGAGAAGCCGCGCCTGCACGAGCGTGTGCTCGAGCGTCACACCGCCTTCGAGCAGGTCCGCTCCGTTGAGCCGCACGCCGACCGTCAGGTCGTCCCCTACGGCGTCGCGGACGGCGCCAACGATCTCGCAAATGAAGCGCGCCCGCGCCTCGGCGCTGCCGCCATAGGCATCGTCCCGGCGGTTGGTGAAGGGCGACAGGAAGGCGCTCGGCAGATAGCCGTGCGAGCCATGGACCTCGATGTGGTCGAAGCCCGCGCGGCGCGCCCGCAGCGCCGCCGCTCCGAAAGCCCCAACGATGGCAGCGATCTCGCCCGTCGAGAGTCCGTCGACAGGCTTGCCTGTGAGTGTGTCGAGCAGGGCGCTCGGGCCGAGCGTACGGTTCCCGGGCTGCGGTGGGTCGGCCACCATGCGGCCGGCATGCTGCAGTTGGACGCCGACCTTGGAGCCCGCCGCATGAACTGCATCGGCAAGCCGGGCTAGCCCAGGAACGTAGGTGTCGTCGTATATGTGGAGCCCGCCGGGACGGTACTTCGCTGCCTCCGAGATCGCCATCCCGCCAATGATGGCGAGCGCGACCCCGCCCTCGGCACGGTCTGCATAGAACCGGATGAGTTGCTCGGTGACATAGCCGTCCTGCGAGCCGAGGCGATCCAGGATGGGCGGGATCACCACCCGGCTCCTAAGATCCAGGCGCCCTCGACGAAAAGGCTGCAGAAATGGGCGTGTCACAGGAACTCCATCACTGATGTCATATATCATATATCGGGCTGAGGAGGGAAGGCCTGTTGCCAGCTCCGGCTCCGTCGTGCGGAGGTATAAACTTCGGCAGAAGACGCCCACGCGCCAGCTTGACCCTGCGCTTCGCAGCTCTCTACGATATATCAATTCGATGGACGGTTCAGGGGGAGCAGCAATGAAACGCCGGGACTTTTTGACAGGCGCGGCCGCAATCGGTGCGGCTGGTGTGGTCGGCCTCCAGGCCCCAGCTGTTCGCGCCCAGGGCGCGCGCGTGCTCAAGTTCGCGCCCCACGCCGACCTCGCGGTGCTCGACCCGATCTACACAACGGCCTTTGTCACGCGGAACCACGCGCTGATGGTCTTCGACACGCTCTACGGCGTAGACGAGAACCTCAAGGCCCAGCCGCAGATGGTGGAAGGGCACAACGTCGAGAACGACGGCAAGACCTGGAGGCTGAGCCTGCGTGAGGGCCTCCGTTTCCACGATAACGAGCCAGTGCTTGCCCGCGACGTAGTTGCCAGCCTCAAGCGCTGGGGCAGCCGGGACGCCTACGCGATCTCCCTCATGGACCGGGTGGACGAGATCTCGGCCGTCGCGGACAAGGTCGTCCAGATCCGGCTCAAGCACCCCTTTCCCATCCTGCCGGAAGTTCTCGGGAAGCCCGGCTCGAGCGTCGCGGCGATCATGCCGGAGCGCCTCGCCAATACGGAGGGCACCAAGCAGATCACCGAAATGATCGGCAGCGGGCCGTTCCGGTTCAAGGCGTCAGAGCGGGTTCCCGGCGCCCTCGCCGTGTACGAGAAGTTCGCCGGCTACGTGCCACGACCGGGCGCTCCGGCCAGCTTCATGGCGGGCGGCAAGGTGGCCAATTTCGATCGCGTCGAGTGGCATACCCTGCCGGACCCGTCGACCGCGTCCGCGGCGCTGCAGCAGGGTGAGATCGACTGGTGGGAGTTCCCCACGGCCGACCTGATCCCGCTCTTGAAGAAGCACAAGGACCTGACGATCGAGATCCAGGACCCGTCCGGCATGCCATGCGTGCTGCGCTTTAACCACCTGCAGCCGCCCTTCGACAATCCGGCCATCCGGCGCGCCCTGATCGGCGCGATCAACCAGCGCGACTTCATGTTCGCCACCGGCGGTGACGATCCGGCGATGTGGAACGACCGGTGCGGCTTCTTCCACCCGAAATCGCCCATGGCGACCGATGTCGGGATGGAGGCCTTCAGCGCGAAGCCCGACTACGCCAAGGTTAAGAAGGCGCTGGCCGATGCTGGCTACAAGGGCGAGCGCGTGGTCATGATGACCGCGGCCGATCACTCGATCGTCAATCCGCTGAACCAGGTCGCCGCGGATGCCCTCCAGCAGTGCGGCATCAATTTGGACCTTCAGACGATGGACTGGGGTACCACCTTCCAGCGCCTGATCTCGAACAAGCCGCTGGCCGAAGGTGGCTGGAGCGTCCACGCAAACTACACGTCCGGGTTCGGCACGATGAACCCCGCCGCGCACACCTATCTGCGCGGCAGCGGGCGCAAGGCCCTGTTCGGCTGGCCCGACAGCCCGAAGATCGAGGAGATGCGCAACGCTTGGCTCGATGCGACGAGCGAGGACGAGCAGAAGCGCATCTGCCGCGACCTACAAGTGCAGGCCTTCCAGGACGTGCCCTACATCCCGCTCGGCGTCTTCTATCAGCCGACCGCGTACCGGAAGTCGCTGCAGGGCATGATGAGGGGCCTGCCCCTCTTTTACGGCGTGCGGAAGGCCTGAGCCTTCGGTCGGGTTCCCTCCCCGGGGCCGAAGCGCCTCAGAAGCGCCGCCGGATCAGACCGGCGGCAAATCGTCGAGATGGCAGGCCGCGAGTTGGCCAGAGGCGCGCGGCCGCAGCGCGGGTCCCTCTACGCGGCATCGGTCGAAAGCGTAGGGGCAGCGCGTGTGAAACGCGCAGCCCGAAGGCGGGTTGAGCGGGCTCGGAACGTCGCCCGTCAGCACGATGCGCTGGCGCTTCGCCTTCGGGTCCGGCACTGGCACGGCCGACAGCAAGGCCCGCGTATAGGGATGGCGCGGGCGCGAAAAGAGTGTCCTCCGGTCGGCGATCTCCACGATCTTGCCGAGATACATGACCGCGACGCGATGGGTCATATGCTCGACGATCGCCAGATCGTGGCTGATGAAGAGCAGCGCGAGACCGAGCTCGGCCTGCAAGTCCGACAGCAGATTCACGATCTGTGCCTTGACCGAGACATCGAGCGCCGAGACGGCCTCGTCGCAGACGATCAGGTCTGCCCCCGGTGCGAGCGCGCGCGCGATCGAAATGCGCTGTCGCTGCCCGCCGGAAAACTCATGCGGATAACGTCGCGCCGCGTCGGCCGGCAGCCGCACCTTGTCGAGAAGGGTGGCGACGCGCGCATCAATCTCGGCGCGACTGCGGACGAGCCCGAAATTGATCATGGGATCGGCCAGGATGCCCCGCACCGTCATACGCGGATTGAGGCTGGAGAACGGATCCTGGAAGACCACCTGCATCCGTTTGCGGAGCAGGCGCATCTGGCTCTGCGGCAGAGTGTCAATCCGCTGCCCGTCCAGGGTCAGGCGGCCGCTGGTCGGCGGCAGGAGCCGCAGAATCGTCCGTCCGACGGTGGACTTGCCGCATCCGCTTTCGCCAACGAGCGAGAGGGTCTCGCCGCGCGCGATGTCGAAGCTGACACCGTCGACGGCGCGCAGCCAGTTGCGCGGCCGGAATGGGCCGGACGGCACGGCAAAATGCTTCTTCAGGTCCTCGACCTGGAGCAGAGGCGTAGGCGTGCTCATGCTGCGATCCGGCGTTCGGCGTGATGGCACGCCGCGAAGTGAGCGGGCGCTTTCGCCTCGACGGCGGGCTCGATCTCCAGGCAAATGGAGGTCGCACGGGGACAACGGCCTGCAAAGGCGCAGCCAATGATCCGCTGTCGCATCGAGGGAACTAGGCCGGGAATTTCGGCGAGCTTCTCCGGCCGATTCTCATCCAGCGAGGATCCGAGTCTCGGCATCGCCCCGAGCAGGCCCCGCGTATAGGGGTGCTTCGGCTCGGCGAAGATGGCCTCGACCGAGCCCTCCTCCACCTTCCGACCGGCATACAGGACGATCACGCGGTCGGCGACCTCGGCGACGACGCCTAGGTCATGCGTGATCAGCATCACGGCCGATCCCATCTCGGTTTTTAGGCGGCGAATCAAATCCAGGATCTGCGCCTGGATGGTGACATCGAGCGCTGTCGTGGGCTCGTCGGCAATCAGAAGCTTCGGGTTACAGGCGAGCGCGATGGCTATCATCACGCGCTGCCTCATGCCGCCCGAAAGCTGATGCGGATATTCGCCTACGCGCCGCTCCGGCGCCGGAATACCGACAAGCTTCAGCATCTCGATCGCCCGCTCCATTGCGGCGCCACGGCCCAAGCCCTGATGCAGCCTGATCGTTTCGGCGATCTGGTTGCCTATGGTCAGCACCGGATTGAGGCTCGTCATCGGCTCCTGAAAGATCATGCTGATCTCGTTGCCGCGCAGCTTTCGCATCTCGGGCTCCGACAACTCGAGCAGGTTCCGCCCCTCGAACCGGATCGCACCGGCCATGCGGGCCGGCGGTTCGGGCAGGAGCCGCAGGATCGACATGGAGGTGACCGATTTCCCGCAGCCGGACTCGCCGACGATGGCGACCGTCTCGCCCTTCTCGATCGAGAAGCTCAGCCCTTCCACCGCGCGGACCACACCGCCGGGAGCCGCGAAATGCGTCTGAAGCCGGTCAACCTCAAGCAGCGCCACGGCTAAATCCTCTTGGCAGAACGCGGGTCTAGGGCATCGCGCAAACCGTCACCGAGAAGGTTGACGGCGAGTACAGTGATGGACAGGAACACGGCAGGAAAGAATACGATATAGGGCTTGACCTGCCAGATCGCCCTCCCCTCCGCCATGATGTTGCCCCAGCTCGGGATGCTCGTCGGCGTCCCCGCGCCGATGAACGACAGGATCGCTTCCGTGATCATGGCCGACGCGCAGATATAGGTTGCCTGGACGGTGATGGGCGCGAGGGTGTTCGGCAGGATGCATTGCCGGATGATCTTGGGAGTCCGGGCACCCGCCGCGACCGCAGCCTCTACATAGGGCTGCTCGCGCAATGATAGCACGACGCCGCGGACGAGACGCGTGACCCGCGGGATCTCGGCCACCGTGATCGCCAGGATCACGTTCTGGACCGAGCCGCGGCTCAGCGCCATCAGGGCGATCGCGAGCAGGATGGACGGAATCGACATCATCGCGTCCGTCGCCCGCATGATGATCGCGTCAAGCGGGCGAACAAAGCCCGCAACAAGGCCGATGAAGACGCCGATCACGGACGAGAGGATCGCGACCGACAGCCCGACGATGAGCGACACCCGCGCGCCATAGAGCACGCGCGAATAGACGTCCCGACCGAGCATATCCGTGCCGAACCAGTAGGCCTCCGAGGGCACCCTGGTCCGACGGGCCGGGGAGACGGCTCCGGGGTCGACGGTGCCGAGCAAGGGCGCAAAGGCTGCACAGCCCATGACGAGAACGAGGAGGACCGCCCCGACCACGATGGTCGGGTGCTGGAAAGCGAAACTCGCGAAGCGCCCGCGGATGCGCTGCGGCGGATGGACGTCTGGCAATTGTGGGGCTGCCGCGAAGCAGGCGCCCCGATCAGCCTCGGAATGCTCGACCGTGCTCAATACCTGATCCTCGGGTCAAGAAGAGAGTAGAGCAGGTCGACCATCAGATTGATCAGAACGTAGGAGAAGCTGAACAGCAGCACCACACCCTGGATGATCGGGTAATCGCGCCGCAGGATCGCATCCACGGTCAAGCGGCCAAGGCCGGGGATCGCGAAAACGCTCTCCGTCACGACCGCGCCGCCGATGAGCAGGCCAACCCCGATGCCGATTACCGTAACGATCGGAAGCGACGCATTCTTCAGCGCATGCAGGAACAGGATGGAGGTCGGCCCGAGACCCTTTGCCCGGGCGGTCCGGATGTAGTCTTGCGAGATCACCTCGAGCATCGTCGCGCGCGTGATGCGGGCGATCAGCGCGATGTAGACGAGCCCAAGCGCAAATGAGGGCAGGATCAGGCCGCGCAAGAACTGCCAGAACCCGTTCTGGGGCGGAGAATAGCCCTGGACAGGAAACCACTCGAGCTTGAGGGCGAAAACATAGGCCAAGAGGTAGCCCACCACGAAGACGGGCAGGGAAAAACCGAGCACCGCGAAGAACATGACGAAGCGGTCGATGAACTCGCCCTTGCGCCAGGCGGCTACAACGCCGAGCGGCACCGCGATCGCGATTGAGAGGATTAGCGTCAGCACCATGAGCGAGAGGGTCGGACCGACGCGCTGACCGATGAGGTCGGTGACGGGCATGTCGGTGAAGATCGAGCGCCCGAGATCGCCGTGAAGGACGTTCCAGAGCCATTCCCCGAACCGCACAAGGAACGGCCGGTCGAGCCCGAGGGTGGCCCGGATGCGCTCCACGTCGGCCGCGGTCGCCTGGTCGCCCGCCATCACCGCGGCCGGGTCTCCGGGCGCGAGGTACAGGAGACTGAATACGAACAGCGCGACGAGCCCCATGACGGGGATCGTGGCGAGTGCCCGGCGTGCGGTGTAAGCCAGCATCACGGGATTTCCTGAACGACTGGTCCGAAATCAGCCCCCAGTCAGCTACGGGGCGCCTCTTGGGACCGGAATTGGCATATGATATAGAGGATGTCGATGTCAGCTCCGACGCAGTTTCGGGCGGTGCACTGAATCGCGAGAGCAGCCCCCCAGGCGCTCCCCACTTGTAACGACGGGGCGATACGGCCTGCTCCTGGTATATCATGAACCGAGAAGGCGGCGGTCGCTCGCATGCTGTTTAACGATCCTAAGGCCGCGCATTATCCCGTCGACGGGACCAGGATGGACCTCGTCGAGGAATTCCGCCGCAATCCGCGCGGCCCGCACAGCGAGGAGCTGCAGAAAGTCCTGCACAGAATGCGGTGGGAAGGCGTAGCCGGCCGCTATGTGCTGATCACACTCGATCCCGGCAAACGCTGGATGCTCGGGCGCCTTTCCGAGAAGCGCGGCGCACGGATCGAAACGTTCCCGAACCGGGTCTACAACTCCCCCGCAGACGCCGAGTGGGACGTGTTCTGCATCCGGTGGGGGGCGCTGACCGGCCGTAA
>JAQGJZ010000352.1 GCA_028290385.1 Enterovirga sp. | reverse complement strand
CATCTGCATCATCTCGACCGCGCAGCAGGCGAGCCCGAAGGTCATCCACATGAGCGAGCCGGTGCGCGCCCAGGTGATGAGGTCCTCCGCCGAGGTGACCAGGAAGCCCTTGTCGGCGAGCTCCGCGTTCACCTCACGGAAGAACGGGTCGGTCGCGCCGACCGGCTTGCCGGTCGACGGGTCGATGATGCCGCGGGGCGCAGGCGCGACCGCGACCGGGGATGCGGTCAGTCCCATTCCAGCGCTCCCTTTTTCCACTCGTAGACGAAGCCGATCGTGAGGACGCCGAGGAAGATCATCATCGACCAGAACCCGTACCAGCCGAGATCGCCGAACGTGATGGCCCACGGAAACAGGAAGGCGACCTCGAGGTCGAAGATGATGAAGAGGATGGCGACCAGATAGAATCGGATGTCGAACTTCATCCGGGCGTCATCGAACGCGTTGAAGCCGCATTCGTAGGCGGACAGCTTCTCCGGGTCCGGCCGCTTGTAGGCCAGCAGGAACGGCGCAACGAGCAGCGCCGCCGCGATCGCAAGCGATACGCCGATGAAGATGATCAGAGGAAGATAGTCTGAAACGACCGCGTTCATTCGCCACCTTCGAACGCTTCAGGTGAGGGTACCGGATCGCGTTGGGCTGCTTGTCTTTACGGCTGATATGGGCGCAGGCCGCACCGTCCGCAAAGGCTGGGCTCGATTATCCCAGCGGTTCTAAAGTGACAAGCTGCCGCTGCGACGCACAAACCGTGAAATCAGGGTCTAATTCGCCCCGACGACCCGGTCAGCAGCTTGTGCCGCCTTCTCCTGAACCGCCCGAGTCGCCCTAGCGCGTGCTATTTCTGCGCGAGCACGCGTCTCGCATTTCAACCTAAGCTCGTCGAGTTCCTCGTCGGTGAGGTGCTCGATGCAGATATAGACATTCTGGGCCGCGCTCGCCTGGATCAGCTCGTCGAGCTTCGTCTGGATCGCGGCGCCATCCCGATTCTGGGTGTTCTGAATCAGGAACACCATCAGAAAGGTCACGATCGGACGACGCGGTCCAGGGCAAATGGCTGCGCCCGACACGCCTGACTCTGGCGGCTCCGGGGCTCCAGCCCTTGTGAAACGGGACGCACGCCCCATATCGGGTTCAGCGGACGAGGCCGCGCTCGCGAAAGCTGAAGCGTCCCGCCGCACCCATTCTCGCCCGTCCCGGCAGATAGTCCGGCGCCGTGAAATGGAAGGATGCGCCCGCCGGGATCACTCTCGCGCGGGCGTTTTCGTGTCTGGCAATCGCTGAGAGGCGCGCGAACGGGTCGCGCTGCGCGTTGGCCCGAACAGCTCCGTGGCCCAGAGGGCCGGGCTTCGTCCAGAGCGTGATGTGTTTGGATGATGATGGCGCGGGCGACGGGGCTCGAACCCGCGACCTCCGGCGTGACAGGCCGGCACTCTAACCAACTGAGCTACGCCCGCGCGGGGTAGCTGGTGTCCCCAACCGGGGAGGCCCGCCGTTTAGGTGGCGGCGGGGCCCCTTGTCAAGCGCGGGTCCCACATTTCAGTCGCAATTCTCGCCGCGCAGAGGGAAGCCCCCTGCACGACGGGCAACGGAAACCCGTGACTCACGCCAGAAGCGCGGCGTGCTCCTCGCTGAGCGGCAGCGGAATCGGCCGCTTGAGCTTCGCCGACAGATCCAGCGCCTTCGTCAGCATCAGGTTGCGGTGGGCCTCCCGGGCGGTGGCCGCGGGAGTCGGAACGCCGAGGGAGACGCGATTCAGCCAGGAATCGGTTTCCTCGCGCATCGGGCCGCGCAACTCGCCCAGCGCCATGTCGCCTGGTGGGTAGGAGCCGAGGAAATCGACCAGCCGGCGGCTGTCGGGCGCGTAGCCCTCCTCCTGCGGCGCCGAGACGGCGAGCACCATGTCCCGGTGGGTGTCGTCGATGGTCAGCACCCCGTGAGTGCCGTTGATGCCGACCTCGAGGCTGTACACCGCGCCGGGCCAGGTGACCGGCAGGGCCCAGGAGATGCTGAGGTGGTAGACGCTGCCGTCCTCGAAGGTGATCAGGCCGGCCGTGGCGTCGATGCCGCCGTAATCCTTGCCCAGCACCTTGTCGACGGACCGGGCATAAACCTCGACCGGCGTCTTCGCCTCCATGTACCACATCACCACGTCGAGCGCGTGCGTGCCCGAGATGACGAGCGGCGAGATCGAGGCCGGGTTGTCGGTGCGCTTGTAATTGTCGATCGCGACAAGCCTGTTCATGAAGGCGCGCGAGGTGACGAGCGTCACGTCGCCGAGCGCCCCCACCCTCACCTTCTCCTTGCCGGAGAGCCACTTGCGCCGGAAGCGCTGGGTGTAACCGACCACCGCGTCGAGCCCGGCCGCTTCCAGCCGCGCCAGCACGTCGGCCGATTGCGCGAGATTGGTCGCAAGCGGCTTCTCGATCAGCATCGGCACGCCGCGCTCGATCGCGGCCATGATGGGCCCGACATGGAGGTGCTCGTCCGTCGCGATGATGACCGCGGTCACCTCGGGCCGGGCGAGCAGCTCGCGGTAATCCGCGGTGACGAAATCCGCCTCGATCTTGCCGGCGACGTCGAGGGCGCGGTTGTGGTTCGTCTCGGCGATGCCGATCCATTTCACCGCGGGGTGGCGGGATGCGACCTCACCGCGGAACAGGCCGACCCGGCCCGCCCCGATGATCGCCAGTCCGACGTCCTTAGCCTGCCGTCGCACGGATACCGTCCTTCATGTCGGCGATCATCGCCAGGGAACGATTGCTCAGGGGCAGATCGACGGGCTCGTTGATCTCCGCCGAGAGGTCGGCGGCCGTATAGGTCGCCATCACCATGCGGGCGTGCTCGGGCGGCACCATCACGGGCCGGTCGAGCAGGCAGGCTTCGAGGAAGTGAATCGTTTCCGGGCCCATCTGGCCGGCGAAGACATGTTCCACCTGCTCGCCCGGCATCGTCGACATC
>JAQGJZ010000498.1 GCA_028290385.1 Enterovirga sp. | reverse complement strand
CGTCCGCCGTCATGTGGGTGGCGTGGATGAGGCACCAGCGGGCGTCGATCTCGGCGTGTTCCAGCAGCCAATCGACCGGGCGCAGGCCGGACCAGGACACGCAATCCTCCACCTCGCGCCATTGCTCGGCGGCGTGGATATGCACCGGCCCTTCGGGCACGAGGCCGCCGACATCCGTCAGGGCCTCGGGCGTGACGGCGCGCAGGGAATGGGGCGCGACGCCCAGCCGGGCGCCCGGCAGGGGCGCGAGATGCCGGCCTGCGCTCTCCAGCAGCCGCGCAAAGGATTCGACGTCGTTGATGAAGCGGCGCTGGCCCGGCGCCGGGGGCTGCCCGCCGAATCCGCCCTGGGCGTAGAAGCAGGGCAGCAGCGTCAGCCCAATCCCGGTGTCCGCTGCCGCTGCCGCGATCCGGCCCGAGAGCTCCGCCAGGTCCGAATAGGGCTGCCCCGCCGCATCATGGTGCAGGTAGTGGAACTCGCCGACCAGCGTGTAGCCGCCCTCGAGCATCTCGGCATACGCAAAGGCCGCGATCGCCTCCACGTCGTCCGGCGAAAGCCGGCCGAGGAAGCGGTACATCACCTCGCGCCAGGTCCAGAACGTGTCGTTGGCCGGTCCGCGCCGCTCCGCCAGGCCCGCCATGCCGCGCTGGAAAGCGTGGCTGTGCAGGTTCGGCATGCCGGGAACCGCAATGCCGCGCAGGCGCTCGGCGGCGCCGGCCGGCTGGTCCGGGCGGACCGCCGTGATCAGGCCGCCCTCCACCTCCACCAGCACGTCGCGCGCGAAGCCGGAGGGCAGAAGGGCGTGGTCGAGGTGAAACATCATAGCCGGGGCGACATTGGCCGCCCACCGGACCCGCCGCAAGCGCGCATCAGGCGGCCGGGCGCGTGCCGACGGAAATGACCTCCGGGCAGGCGTTCCGGGGCAGGGCGGCAAACGGGTTGGTGCCCGGGTATCGGCTGCGCCGGCCTTCGCGTTTGGCCGCGTAGAGGTTCAGGTCGGCGCGCTCGAACAACGCCTTGAAGGTCGCCCCGTCCTCGGGCCCGACCGCGAGCCCGACCGATGCGCTGAGCGACGTCGTCCGGCCGTGTCCCGAGACCGAAACGCCCGCCATCGTGGCCGCGACCGTTTCGGCGAGCTGCCGGGCATACCGGGCCTCCGGGCCCGTGGAGCAGATGAGGAACGAGTCGCAACCGAACCGGAACAGATAATCCGAGGGGCGCAGCCGCAGCCTCAGGGCATCGACCATGGCCCGCAGCGCCGCGTCGCCCGCCTCGTGGCCATAGCGGTCGTTCAGGTCCTTGAGCCGGTCCATGTCGATCGCCAGGACGGACGCGGCCTGGCCCGAGGCCAGCGCAAGGTCGACGGCCTGCCGCCCCTGCGTCTCGAGCCGGCTCCGGTCGAGCGCTCCGGTCAGGGCGTCCCGTCCGGATTGCGCGAGCAGGGCATGGTAGCGCTCGCGATAGGTCAGGATTTCGAACACGTCCTTCAACTGCGAACCCATGTGCCGCGACCTGCGGCCCGCTTCCCAGAACCAGAGAAACGAGGCCGCGAGGCACGCGTAGCAGGCGGCCGCGCCCAGCTTGGCGATCCAGCCGCCGAGCAGCCCTTCGGCCGGGACGCCGACCATGAGCTGCAGGCCCGCGAAGAACCCGAGCTGATCAAAGGACAGGATCGCGGCCAGGCTCACGAACAAGCGCAGGGCGAGCCGGTTGCGCAGCCAGCCTCCAAGCCGCTCGTAGAGAAGGATGATCGCGATCGCGTCGACATAGAGCAGCGCCGTGCCCCAGACCATCAGCCAGCCCATCTGGTCCAGGAAACGGATGTCGGCCCGCCCGGCGGCCGAAGGCGGGACGTCGTGCATCCGCACGAGCCAAAGGAGCGCAACGGTGAGAAGATTGCCGACCAGGAGGCCGTAGATCGGCTGGCGCGCGGTGAAGGCGCCGTCCTTGATGTAGACGAGCAGGATCAGGACCAGCTTGCCGGAGAACAGGATGGACGAGCCCGGCGAGATGGTGAGCCCTCCGGGCATCCGGATGTAGAGGCTCGCCGCGAGATAGGTTTCCAGGAAGTGCATCGCGCCGAGCGCGGTGACGAACAGGCCGATCCCGAGCCGCTTCCTGAGCGACAGCAACGTGACGAGCACCCCGAAATACAGGCTGAGCTCGGCAAGCAGGAGGAGCAGTTCTCTGGCGAACATTCTGCCTTGGGGCCGCTCTGTCCGGGCGGCTCTGCCGACCGCACGATCACATTTTGGTGATAGAACCTGTTCCGTAAATTTCGCCCTAACCCTGCGGGCTACGAGGTCTTTTTCAAGCTCAACGACAGGTTGTCCCAGGCCGTTGCAACAATATCGGCCGTAATCAGGCATTTTGTTCGCCGGTTTGGTCAGGCACTATCACATGTCTTGGTCGATGCTGACGGCGGCGCCGGCCGAATATCTGCCGGGCACGACAATTTTCGGCGCGGTTGCAGCGCAAACCCTGGAGGAACAGTGGGAGATTGCGGCGGCGCTCTTCGGCGGCTGCGGCCCCAACCATGCTGCTCCTGCATTCCGGCTGGCCGGACTAGGCGGCCTGACACAAGGCCGATTTCAGGTATAGCGCTGCCATGCAGGCTTCCGATCAGATGTCCCCGAAGCACAATGCGGCAGACCTGGCCGCCCAAGGCTGGACGAGCGCGCAGGAGGACGGCTTCATCGGCCTCGTCGGGCCGTTCTGGTCGCGGGGCGAGGGAGCGGGCCGGCGCTTCGGTTTCCTGGCGGAGCCGCGCCACGCGAATCTGATCGGCGTCGTCCAGGGCGGGATGCTGATGACCTTCGCGGACCGCGGGCTCGGCATCTTGGCCTGGGACACGGCCGGCCGCCCCTGCGTCACGACCAGCTTCGAGATGCAGTTCGTCGGCGCCGGGCGGATCGGCTCGTTTATCGAGCTCGAAGGCGAGGTCGTGCTGCCGACGCGGGGTATGATTTTCATGCGCGGCCTGCTCCGGTCCGGGCGGCGGCTCGTCGCCTCCTGTCAGGGATCCTGGAAGATTCTGGCGGATCGGCGCTCGACCTCCGGCGCCGGGAGCCCGGAATGACGCGCCCGGTCCTGGCCGGGGCGCTGCTCGCGGTCGCGCTCGGGCTCGCTGGCTGCGCCGAGATTGGCCTCGCCCGCTCGGTCGCGTTCGCGCCCGACATCGCCGGTCTCGACGGGAGCCAGCCCTGGGTGCGGCTGCCGGTCGACAGTTGGGTCACGGAAGGCGGGATCGAGCCCGTCGCCGTTGCGGGCTGCTTCACCTCGGCGTGTTCGCCGCCTGCCGCTGTCGGCCTGTTCCGGGCCCGCGGCGCGGCCGCG
>JAQGJZ010000487.1 GCA_028290385.1 Enterovirga sp. | reverse complement strand
CGCTCTTCCGATCTTGCTCCAGGGCGACCTGGCGGAAGCATGGCGCGAGGGTCCGACCGAATACGCGACCCTGGCTATGCGCTTTTCGCTGATCGACACGATGGTCGACCGCAGCACGGGCCGTCCGGTGTCGGGCGACCCGCAGGTGCCGGAGGTTTCGACCGAGCTCTGGACGTTCCGCCGCGACGATGGCGCCAAGTGGCTCCTCTCGGGCATCCAGCAGACCCCGTAAGCGCCTGCTGCGCTGAAGGCGCTCAATCGAGGGGACCGGGCCGGTGCGGCACCGGTCCCTTTTTTTGCCGGCGTTGGCACAAAAGAAAAAGGCCGCTCTTGCGAGCGGCCCAAGTCTAGGGAGGAAACGCCCAAAGAGGGCAGCAACAGCGCGGCAAGGCCGCTCTGCTGCGATGCACAAGATAGGTCAGGTTCCCTGACGTTGCAAGCGGGAAATGCGGCAAAACCGATGGGCGGCCCGGGCAAGCCGCCCCGGGCCTGCTGGGGGCCGCATGCCCGTGCCCGCGGAACCTCCCGGCGATGCGGCCGGTTCCCCTGTTGAAGCCAGCAAGAGCAACAGAGGAGGACGACGATGCAGGTCGTTCCGAACATCCCGCAGTGGGGAAACCCGGCCCCGCGCCCGCCGAACCCGGCCCATGAGCCTATTCCGGGCGGCAACATCCCGACCGAGGTGCCTCCGACCGATCCGGATGAAATGCCGGATATCGGGCCGACGGGGCCGCGGACGCCTTACCCAATCAATGACCCGGGGATTATGGACCCCCTCGGGCCCGGCTCCGAGCCGGATTACCTGCCGGGACGGCCGTCGAGCCCGATGCAGGTCTGAGCAGCAATCAGTGATCGCCCTGGGACGAACGAATGTCCCGGGGCGAATTCAAAATCTCGAGCAGCGAGGTCGCGATGTGGCGCGCCTCCTCGTCGGACAGGCGCAGCACGAAGGGCGGCAGCGGGCCCGATTGCAGCGCGATCACGGGCTCTCCGCGCTCGTCCGTGCCGACGTCCACGGTCGGGCTGTCGAGCTCCAGGAAGTCATCCTCGCCGAAGGCTTCGCCGTCATCCTCCGGGTCGATTCGCAACAGCATCTGGCCGAGCGCCAGGATGAGCGACTGCGCCGTCCCGGCATCCATGACGACGGCCGTCGTGTTGTCGTTCTTCTCAAACGCGAGCTGGATGTTGTCGCCTTCGAGCGTGACGGAGATTCCTGCCATAACGGTCCCGTTGAGAACTGGTCCCTATATAGGATACGGCAAGGCGAGGCGTGAGTGCGCGTTCGGCTGCCGGTAAACGGCGGCGGCGCGAGTTCGCGCGGCCAAACCTGACACGACATGCATCTGACCCCGAGCGAGCTCATCGAGCGGCTCCATCACCTCGGCATCGCGGCCGAGACGCACGAGCACCCGGCCGTGTTCACGGTCGCGGAATCGCGCCCCGTGAAGGACGCCATCCCGGGCGCGCATTCGAAGAACCTCTTCCTGAAGGACCGGAAGGGGCGGCTCTTTCTCGTGGTCGCAAAGGATGACACGGCGATCGACCTCAAGCGCCTGCACGAGGCGATCGGCGCGTCCGGGCGCCTGTCCTTCGGCTCGGCCGAGCTTCTGCGCACGACGCTCGGCGTCGAGCCGGGCTCCGTCACGCCTTTCGCGGCCGTGAACGATCGGGCCGGAGACGTGACCGTGATCCTGGATGCGGCGCTGGCCCGCGCCGAGCGGGTCAACTTCCACCCGTTGGTCAACACCATGACGACCGGTGTCACGCCCGACGAGCTGATCGCATTCCTGCGCTCGACCGGGCATGAGCCGCAGATCTGCCCTCTTCCGGCGCCGCCCGCGGTTTGCGCCGCAGCGGCGACGCTCCCATCTTCCTGAGATAAAACCTTCGAGGCAATTCGATGCTGGGCGAAGCTCCCAACACAGCGGACCTGATCAAGGACACCACCACGGCCGGCTTTCGCCAGGACGTGATCGCGGAATCGATGCAGCAGCCGGTGCTGGTCGATTTCTGGGCGCCCTGGTGCGGGCCGTGCAAGCAGCTCACCCCCGTCATCGAAAAGGCCGTGAAGGCCGCCGGCGGCAAGGTGAAGCTCGTCAAGATGAACATCGACGAGCACCCGCAGATCGCCGGACAGCTCGGCATCCAGTCCATTCCGGCCGTCTATGCCTTTGACCGTGGGCAGCCGGTCGACGGCTTCATGGGCGCATTGCCGGAGAGCCAGGTGAAGGCGTTCATCGAGCGCCTGGTCGGCCCCGGGGGCGGCGGCGCCGAGGAGCTTCTCGCGGAGGCGGCTGAGCGGGCCAAGGAAGGCGACGTCGCGGGCGCGGCCGAACTCTACGCGGCCGTTCTGGCCGAGGATCCGGAGAACCTGACGGCCCTTGCGGCGCTCGCGAAGCTGCACGTCGACCTCAAGGATTTCGACGGCGCGCGACGCTTTCTCGACATGGTGCCGGCCGCCAAGGCGAGCCACCCGGACGTGGCGGGCGCCCGCGCGGCGCTGGAGCTCGCCGAGCAGGCCGCCTCGCTGGGCGATCTCGCCGATCTCGAACGGCGCATTGCGGCCGATGCGGATGACCACCAGGCGCGGTTCGACCTCGCGCTCGGTCTCAACGCGCGCAACCGCCGCGAGGAGGCCGCGGATCATCTACTCGCCATCTTCAAGCGCGACCGCGCCTGGGAAGACGAGAAGGCCCGCAAGGAGCTCGTCAAACTGTTCGAGGCGTGGGGCCCGATGGATCCGGCGACGGTCGCCGGCCGCCGCAAGCTCTCCGCCATGCTCTTCGCCTGACCATCCATCCGGGGGCTCCATGAACGTGATCTACGAGGGCCCGCAGGACCTCCCGGATACGCTGCCGATCTTCCCGCTCGCGGGCGCGCTGCTGCTGCCGCGCGGGCAGATGCCGCTCAACATCTTCGAGCCGCGCTATCTGGCCATGGTCGACGCGGCGCTGGCTGGCCCGCGCCTGATCGGGATGGTGCAGCCGCGCGACCCCGAGGAGGGCGGGGCCATGCCCGAGCTCTTCGAGGTCGGCTGTGTCGGGCGCGTGGTCCAGTGGGCTGAGACCGGCGACGGGCGGTATCTGATCTCCCTGACCGGGATCGCGCGGTTCGACCTCCTCGATGAGGTCAGCGGCTTCGCACCGTTCCGTCAGCGCCGCGTCTCGTACGATCGTTTCGTGAGCGATTTCCGCCCTCGGGCCGGCGAGGAAGCGGTCGACCGTCCCGCTCTGCTGACTGCGCTGCGCTCCTTCACGCAGGCCGCCGGGTTGCAGATGGACTGGGACGGTGTCGAGCAGACGCCGAACGAGGCCCTGGTCAACGCCCTGTCCATGCTGGCGCCGTTCGGCTTTCGCGAGAAGCAGGCCCTGCTCGAGGCGGCTGATCTTAAGAGCCGTGCCGAGATGCTGGTTGCGCTGGCCGAGATCGAGCTCGCCAAGAACGGCCCTGCCA
>JAQGJZ010000482.1 GCA_028290385.1 Enterovirga sp. | reverse complement strand
CAGACGGCCGTCGATGCCGGCAAGCTCGACGCTTCCGCGGCAGTCACCGTGGAGACGCTTGTCGCCGCCGGTGTGCTGTCCAAGCCGCGCGACGGGGTGAAGATCCTCGGATCGGGCGAGTTGAACGCGAAGCTGACCTTCCAGGTCGCGGGCGCGTCGAAGTCGGCGCTCGAGGCAATCGAGCGTGCGGGCGGCTCCGTCACGGTTCTGGGCGGCAGCGCCGAGGCGACGGCGTAATCGCCGCGCCACCCAAGACTTGAGATGCGCCGGCCCGTACGCCAGATACGGGCCGGCCTTCTTGCGACCTCGATCGGGTCGCCTCAGGATTGAAGACATGGCATCGGCCGCCGAGCAGCTCGCCTCCAACATCAATTTCGGCGCGATCGCCAAAGCCGAAGAGCTGAAGAAGCGCATCTGGTTCACGCTCGGGGCGCTGATCGTCTTCCGCCTCGGGACCTATGTCCCGCTTCCCGGCATCGACACCGAAGCCCTGCGGCAGAGCTTCCAGCAGGCCTCGGGCGGCGTGCTCGGCCTGTTCAACATGTTCTCCGGCGGCGCCGTCGAGCGCATGGCGATCTTCGCCCTGAACATCATGCCGTACATCTCGGCATCGATCATCGTGCAGCTTCTCACCTCCGTCGTGCCCTCGCTCGAGGCGCTGAAGAAGGAGGGCGAGTCCGGCCGCAAGGTCATCAACCAGTACACCCGCTACATCACAGTTATCCTGGCGCTGTTCCAGTCCTGGGGCATCGCGGTCGGGCTGCAGAGCTCGGGCACCATCGTGCAGGATCCGGGGCCGTTCTTCCTGGTCTCGACGGTGATTACCCTGACGGGCGGCACGCTGTTCCTGATGTGGCTGGGCGAGCAGATCACGAGCCGCGGAATCGGCAATGGCTCGTCGCTGATCATCTTCGCGGGCATCGTGGCGCATCTGCCCTCGGCGATCGCGGGCACGCTCGAACTCGGTCGTCAGGGTGCGATCTCGACGGCGATCATCCTCGGCGTCGCCGTGATGGCGATCGCGGTCGTGTTCTTCATCGTGTTCATGGAGCGGGCGCAGCGCCGCCTGCTCATCAACTACCCGAAGCGCCAGGTCGGAAACCGCATGTACGAGGGTCAGACCTCGTTCCTGCCGCTGAAGCTGAACACCTCCGGGGTCATTCCGCCGATCTTCGCGTCCTCGCTGCTGCTGCTGCCGGCCACGTTCGCCAGCTTCACGACCGATACGAGCGGCACGGGCGTGATCGCGACCCTCGCGGCCTTTCTGGGCCACGGCCGTCCCGCCTACATGTTCCTGTATGCGGCGCTGATCATCTTCTTCGCCTTCTTCTACACGGCGGTGGTGTTCAATCCGCAGGAGACGGCCGACAACCTGAAGAAGCACGGCGGCTTCATTCCCGGCATCCGCCCGGGCGAGCGCACCGCCGAGCACATTGATTACGTCCTCACCCGGGTCACGGTCATCGGTGCGGGCTATCTGACGATCATCTGCCTGCTGCCGGAACTGCTTGTGTCCTACGCGGCTTTGCCCTTCTATTTCGGGGGCACGTCGCTGCTCATCGTGGTCTCGGTCACGATGGACACGGTTGCGCAGGTTCACGGCCATCTCCTCGCGCACCAGTACGAGGGGCTCGTGAAGAAGTCGAAGCTCAAGGGCGCACGCCGCCGCTAACCAGCCGGGCTTTCGCCCAGCGCAGAGGGGAGGGGCGGGGGCTCCGATGAGACTGATCCTTCTTGGCCCGCCGGGTGCGGGCAAGGGGACGCAATCGGCACGGATTGTCGAGCGTCTGGGCGTGCCGCAATTGTCCACGGGCGATATGCTACGCGCCGCGGTGGCGGCGGGTACGCCGATCGGCCTGAAAGCGAAAGACGTCATGGCGTCTGGCGGCCTCGTCTCCGACGAGATCGTGGTCGGGATCGTGGCTGACCGGATCGAGGAGGCGGACGCCCGCAAGGGCTTCATCCTCGACGGGTTTCCGCGGACGGTGCCGCAGGCGAGGGCGCTCGACACGATGCTCCGCGAGAAGAACCTCCAGCTGGACGCCGTGATCGAGCTGAAGGTTGACGAGAACGCCCTGGTCGAGCGGATCGCGACACGCGTCGCGGACACGCTGGCGCGGGGCGAGCCCGTCCGGAAGGACGACAACCCGGAAGCGTTCAAGACGCGCCTCGTGGCCTATCGCGAGCAAACCGCGCCGTTGTCCGAGTACTACGCCCAGAAAGGGCTCCTCCGCGTCCTCGACGGCATGCAGCCGATCGACGAGGTGACGGCGGCCATTGCGCGGATCCTCCAGACCGAAGCTGCTTGACGGCGTCTTTGGCTGCGTCACACTGACCGCCTCGGCGGTCGGGGTGGCGTCATGGTCCGCGTTGCTGGGCTTGGGGTCGTGGCAGGGGTCCTGGCAGGGTGCCAGCTGGGTCCAACGGCCTCGATCGAGCGCAAGTTCGATCAGCGCGCGGCGGAATACATCCTCAAGCCCGGCAAGGCTCGGATCGAGGGCCAGGCCTTTCTCCGGCGCGATCAGGGTAGGCTGGTCACGGCCGCCGGCGAGCGAGTGTTTCTGATTCCTGCCACCGCGTATGCCGTGGAGCGGTTCGAGCGGATGTTCGGCGGCGACCGGCGCTCCTATTACGGCAACGCGGTCGAGGAGCCCCCGCCGGAGTACCTGACCTACCGCAAGGAGACGAAGGTCGACATGTCCGGTCGGTTCAGCTTCGAGAGCCTGTCGCCCGGGCGGTACATCGTGGCGACCCGCGTATTCTGGACGGAGCCGAAATCCTTCTTCACCCATGGCGGGGCGATGTACGACGTCGTTGACGTGAAGGGCGAGGAGACGACCACGGCCATCGTGTCAGGCAAGTAGCGGCCCGGGTTCAGGTCCCGCCGTCCCACCCGATAAAGGTCGCGAACTCGGACGCGGGCACGCGCTCCGTCCTCATCTGGTTCTCCGGGGCGTCCGGGTCCTCGTAGCCGATCGACATGCCGCACACGACGACTTCCGCCTGCGAGAGGGGGAGGTGGTCCCGGATGATGCGGTGGAAGGGCGCGAAGGCGGCCTGCATGCAGGTCTCGAGGCCGTGCGCCCGTGCCGCGATTGCGATGTTCTCCAGGAACATGCCGTAATCGAGCCAGCTGCCGATCTCGAGCCGGCGGTCGATCGTGAAGATCAGCCCGACTGGAGCGCCGAAGAACACGAGGTTGCGCCCGTGTTGGTGCGCCATGCGGTCCTTCTCGCCGCGCTGGATCCCGAGAAGGCCGTAGAGGTCAAAACCGACCTTGCGGCGACGGCCGAGGTAGGGCTCGAAGAACTGAGCCGGATAGTACCGGTATTGGGCGCTCGCGAAGTCGGGGCTGTCGCCTTCGTGGGCCTCCAATAAGGCCGCGGAGAGCTGCTCCTTGACCGATCCCGCCAGCACGTAGGCGCGCCATGGCTGCATGTTGGTGCCGCTCGGCGCACGCGCCGCGACGTCCAGGATGCGCTCGACGATCTCGCGCGGAACGGGATCGGGCCTGAAAGCGCGCACGCTCCGCCGGCCCGTGATGGCAGCTTCGATGGCTTCCGTGCCCGGTCCCACGTGCTCGTTCCTGCCTCTATCCCCCGGAACGCGACGAGGCCCGGAGCCGTCCGACTCCGGGCCTCGCATGCGATCTGCGGGGAGGCAATGCTGCGCCGGTCGGGCGCCGCATTTGCCTCAGGCGGTCTTTCGGACTGGAAGCTCTTCGGCGATCGTCGTGAAGATCTGGCGGAGCCACGCGTCGGCCTCCTTGGCGCGCGTCTCGGCGTCCTGGGCGCGGCTCTCGGCCGCGCGGACACGGCCTTCGAGTGCCTGGATGCGGAGTTCGGCGTTCTTCAGCTCTTCGGCAGCGCGCTGGGCAAGGGCGTGCGTGCGGGCGTCGGCCTCGCGCGTGCGCTCCTCGGCTGCCCGGATCGCCTGGGCGGCCTCGTGCACGAAGTCGATCGCGGTGGCGAATTCGCGAGCCGTGACCGGGCCGGCAGTCCGGGCGCCGGAGGGGGCTGCCTCGGCCTCGGCCGCCTTGGTGGCCGGCGCTGCGAAGCGGAGCACTTTCTCGATCCCGTCGGACACGGCCTCCGGCTTCGGACGTTCGGGCGCGGGAGGCGCCATGTCCTCGGCAGGGATTCGAAGTGCCTGTTCCATGTGTCGTCGCGCCCCCGGGAGTCGGTCCCGCCCACCTATCTCGGCATATGGTAAACGAGAGCTTAAGATCCGTCCGGCGGGGCAGGGGTTTCGGGCCTGGCGCCTTGAAGCAGAGCGCCCCGACTGTTACGTGCAGAGATAACTCCCCGAGATCTCAGGAAAGCCGGACCCGGACCGATGGCCCGCGAATTCATCTACCATATGCGTGAGCTCACCAAGACCTACCCGAATGGGAAGAAGGTCTTGGACAACGTGAACCTGTCCTTCTACCCGGACGCCAAGATCGGCGTGCTCGGCGTGAACGGCTCGGGTAAGTCGACCCTGCTGCGCATCATGGCCGGGGTGGACACCGAGTGGCAGGGCGAGGGCTTCGTCGCCCAAGGCGCGCGCGTGGGCTACCTGGCGCAGGAGCCGCAGCTCGATCCATCCAAAACGGTCCGCGAGAACGTGCTGGATGGGGTCGCGCTGCAGCAGGCCGTGCTGGATCGCTACAACGAACTGGCCATGAACTACTCGGACGAGACCGCGGACGAGATGACGCGGCTCCAGGACGAGATCGACACGAAGGGGCTCTGGGACCTCGATTCCCGCATCGATCAGGCCATGGGGGCGCTCGGGTGCCCGCCGGGCGATTGGGCTGTCGACCAGCTGTCAGGCGGCGAAAAGCGGCGCGTCGCGCTGTGCCAGCTGCTCCTGTCGCAACCCGAACTGCTGCTCCTCGACGAGCCGACCAACCATCTCGACGCGGAAACGGTGGCCTGGCTCGAAGCGCACCTGCGCAACTACCCGGGTGCCATCCTGATCGTCACCCACGATCGCTACTTCCTGGACAACGTGACGGGCTGGATTCTCGAGCTCGACCGCGGCCGCGGCATTCCCTACCAGGGCAACTACTCCTCCTGGCTGATCCAGAAGCAGAAGCGCCTGGCCCAGGAGCGGAGCGAGGACGAGAGCCGGCAGCGCACCATCGAGCGTGAGCGGGAATGGGTCTCTGCCTCGCCCAAGGCGCGTCAGGCCAAGTCGAAGGCCCGCATCCAGCGCTACGAGGACCTCGTCGCCAAGGCCGAGGAGCGCGGACCCACCGCGGCTCAGATCGTCATTCCGATCAAAGAGCGCCTCGGTAACAACGTGATCGAGTTCACGGGCCTGTCGAAGAGCTTCGCCGAAAAGGAGCTGATCAAGGACCTGTCCTTCCGGCTGCCGCCGGGTGGCATCGTGGGCGTGATCGGCCCGAACGGCGCCGGCAAGACGACGCTGTTCCGGATGATCACTGGCCAGGAGCAGCACGACACCGGCACGATCAAGGTCGGCGAGACGGTGCATCTCGGTTACGTCGACCAGTCGCGCGACACGCTCGACGCCGGCAAGACGGTGTACGAGGAGATTTCCGGCGGAAACGAGATCATCTATCTCGGCAAGCGGGAGATGAATGCGCGCGCCTATTGCGGCGCCTTCAACTTCAAGGGGCCGGACCAGCAGAAGAAGG
>JAQGJZ010000407.1 GCA_028290385.1 Enterovirga sp. | reverse complement strand
TCAGCACCACGGTCAGGCCGCTCGCGATGGCGATGCCCGCAAGGCCCGCCCGCGCGGCATTCGCGACCGTTCTCGGCCCCACGGCCGGAAGATCGACCCGCAGATCCTGCGCAATCTTGGGTGCTTTCACCACGACGCCTCCGCGCTCCATGCGCCGCAGAAACCCGCTGCGCCGGAGCGCGCGGGCGCGCGCCAGCATTCGGTCGGTCCCCTCGGGGCCTTCAATGGCGACGACGCGCCGCCCGGCCAGCACGGCCGCCTGGCCGACGTCATAGGGCGACAGGCTCGCCAGGAGCTGCATGCCGACCTCGATCGTGAGCATGTCGGCCGGCGCGGGCGCGTGCCGGCCATAGGGCCCCGCCTGGGCCAGAAGGCCCGGCGCGAGTTCCCGGAGGCCGACGAGCCGGAAGCCGCGCTCCTCCAGCAGCCGCATGGCGGCGCGCAGGAGATTGTCGTCTCCGCGGGCGAGCAGCTCCTGCAGCTCGTTTCGGCTCCGCAGGGCGGAATACGCATCGAGCAGGGCCCGCGCGTCCGGCCGCTGCAGCCCGCCGGCCAGCGTCACGCAGGCGGGCGCCGTGCGGTCGAGCCAGGCGAGCGTGCTTTTGGCATCGAGCAAGCCGACGGATACATCGGCGCGCGCCCGCAAGGGACGCGACGCGAAGCCCCGAAAGGCCAGGATGCGGCATTCACGGCCGGAGGCCGCGAGCGCGTCGGCAAGAAGCAGCGGAAGGTCGCCAGAGCCCGCGAGGATTGCCACCGGGCCGCAGACATCCCCCCGTTCCATCACGGTCGGCCGGGAACGGCCTCGCGCGGCGTGCACAGGGCGCGGTCCCCACCACCCCGGATGAAATCCAGGATCTCGTGCACGGTCGGATGAACGGTGAACTCCTCGGCGACGTCGTCCACCCGCTCGGCGAGTGTGCCTTCATCGGCGAACAGGAGCCGGTAGGCGCGGCGCAGATCGTGGATCTGCTCGCGCGAGAAGCCGCGGCGGCGCAGGCCGACGATGTTGAGCCCGGCCAGATAAGCGCGGTTGCCGAGCACCATCCCGTACGGGATGACGTCGTTCTCGACGCCCGAGAGGCCGCCCACGAAGGCGTGCGGGCCGACCCGCACGAACTGATGGATGCCCGCGCCGCCGCCGATGATGGCGAAATCGCCGATCTTGCAATGGCCGGCGAGCATGACGTTGTTGGTCAGGATGACGCTGTCGCCGACCCGGCAATCATGCGCGACGTGCGAATGGGCGAGAAAGAAGCACTTGTCGCCGATCACCGTCTTGCCGGTGCCGTTCGGGGTGCCCGGGTTCATCGTCACGCCTTCGCGGATGATGCAATCGGCCCCGATGGTCAGCGTGGTCGGCTCGCCGTTGTAGCGCAGGTCCTGCGGCGCGTGCCCGATCGACGCGAACGGATAGATGCGCGTGCGCGGGCCGATCGTCGTGTGCCCCATGACGACCGCGTGGCTGACGAGCTCAACGCCGTCGCACAGCTCGACGTCCTTGCCGACCATGCAATAGGGGCCGATCCGAACGTTCTCGCCGATCCGGGCACCCGGGTCGACGATCGCGGCCGGGTGGATCGTGCCGTGAAATGTCATTCGGTCACCAGCATGGCGCTCAGTTCGGCCTCGGCCACGAGCACGCCATCGACTTTCGCTTCACCGCGGAACCACCACATGTTCCGGCGATTCTTCAGCTTCGTCATGTGATAATGGAGGACGTCGCCGGGCTCCACCGGCCGGCGGAACTTGGCGTTGTCGATGGTCATGAAGAAGACCTTGCTCGGCGGCTTCTTCTCCGCGAGCTGCGAGGCGACGCACAGCGCCCCCGCGGTCTGGGCCATGCCCTCGATGATCAGCACACCCGGAAAAACCGGCTTTGCCGGAAAGTGGCCCTGAAATTGCGGCTCGTTGAACGAGACGTTCTTGATGCCGATGCAGGATTCGTCGCCCCGCATCGCGATGATGCGGTCGACGAGCAGGAACGGATAGCGGTGGGGCAGAAGCTCCAGCACCCGCACGATATCCGCGCTTCCGAGCGTCTCTCCCGCGCCCTCGGCCGCGGGGGTGGTCCCGCCGGGCGCGGGCAAATCAAGCAGCGTCACCATCGCCGCCCTCTTTCGCGTTAACAGGCTTGGATGCAAGCCTTTTCAGGGTGTGGAGTTCCCGGAACCAGTCCCGGATCGGCTTCGCGGGCGAGCCGCCCCACTTCACGCCTGGGGGCACGTCCCCGACGATGTTGCTGGACGCGGCAATCTGCGCGCCCTCCCCGATGCGGACATGGCCGACCACGCCGACCTGGCCGCCGAGCACCACGTAATCGTCGAGTCGGGCCGAACCCGAGATGCCGGTCTGGGCGACGATGATGCAGTGCCGGCCGATCACCACGTTGTGGCCGATCTGCACGAGGTTATCGATCTTCGTCCCCTCGCCGATGATCGTGTCGCGGGTCGCGCCGCGATCGACCGTCGTGCTGGCGCCGATCTCGACATCGTCCTGGATGATGACGCGGCCGACCTGCGGCACCTTCCGGTGGCGCGCCTGGACGAATGCGAAGCCGAAGCCGTCCTGCCCGATGCGCGCGCCCGGATGGATGATGACCCGGTTGCCGAGCAGCGCGTGCAGCAGGCTGGCCCCAGGCCCGATCGAGCAATCGCGACCGATTCGCGAGCCGGCCCCGATGACGGCGCCAGCCCCGATCACCGTGCCGCGGCCGATCTCCACTCCCGGACCGATGACCGCGCCGGGATCGACGACCACCTCGGGCTCGAGCCGGGCGGAGGGATGGACGAAGCTGCCGGGCGTGACGCCGGTCGCGCCGAAGCCGGAGCGCGGCCGCAGGGCCGACGGGTAGAGATGCGCCAGCACCGCCGCATAGGCGCGGTAGGGCGAGGGTACGACGAAGGCGTAGGTGCCGGGCGGAACCGCCCGGGCGTAGCGTTCGGACACGAGGCAGGCCCCGGCCCGCGTCTCCCGCAGCGCGTCGACGTAGCGGGGGTTGTCCATATAGGCGAGGTCGGAGGGACCAGCCTCTTCGAGCGGCGCAACGGCGCGCAAAAGCAGAGCCGGCGCACCCTCGGGTAAGGGTACGCCGGCGATCTCCGCGATCGCGCCGAGGGACAGCGTCGTCTCGGGCGGAAAGAAAACTGGATCGGACATGGTCGGGGCCGGCCGCGCATTGGCGGCCGGCGACGCTTGTTCAGATCAGAAGCGCGAGCCGCCGGAGAAGCGGAACGCCTGCGTCTGATCCTGGCCGACCCGCAGCGGCCCGTAGCCCGGGTAGTTCACGATCGTGCCCTCGTCCTTCGACAGCGCGTAGGCGTAGTCAAAGCGGATCGGGCCGAGCGGCGAGTTCCACAGGATGGAGGCGCCGACCGAGGACCGGATCACGTTGCGGTCGCGGACCACGATGCACTCGGGCTGCACGCTGTTCGCGCCGACCACGGAGGCCACCGGGCAGAGCCCGCCGGCGCCCTGCAGGATGCCGTTGCCGTTGACGTCGAAGGCGCGCGGGCCGTCGTAGCCGAACAGCGTACCGGCATCGGCGAAGACCGCGCCCTTCAGGCCGAGATCACGCGGCAGGAACGGGATCGGGAACTGCGCTTCCACCGTGCCGCCGAAATAGGTGGTTCCACCCAGGGCGTTCTGGCTCGAGTCGGGCGTCGAGATATCCCGCGGGCCGATGCCGGACGGCGCGAAGCCGCGAACCAGCGTCGGTCCAAGGAAGAAGTGGTCGATCAGGCGCAGGTCGCCGCCGAAGCTCTGGATGCCGCTCGACGAGCGGTTCCGGCCCGTGGCGCTGATGTGGCCGCCCTGGACCTTCACGACGCCGATGATGTCCTCGTAGAGCTCGCGGTAGTAGCGCGCCTCGCCGCTGACGCGGAAGAAGTTCGAATCGCCACCGAGGCCGGCAAACTCGGGCTTCACCTCGGCATAGATGCCGTTGCGCGGATTCCGCAGGTCGTTGACCGTGTTGTAGGCGAGCGTGATGCCGGCCAGCGAGGTCAGGGTCGAGCCGCGGGATTCCTTCACGGCGACGGAGGCTTCGCCGTCGAGCGCGCAGTTCGGGTAGGACGGCGTGTTGTCCGGGTTGGGGACCGTGTGGCCGGGAATCGCGACCGAGCAGTCGTTGAACGGCCGACGCGTCGTGTTCGGGACCTTCAGGGTCTGCTCATAGAGCGAGTAGCGGAGCGTGACGCCCGCCTCTTCCGTGAGC